>CAYPUW010000175.1:0-5118 GCA_964413925.1 uncultured Rhodobacter sp.
TGCTTTGCCAAACGCTCGCTTGAAATACTCGACCGGCTTGGATGTGGCGATCAGGTGGTCGAAAAAGGCGTGGTTTGGGACACTGGAAAAGTGTTTTTTGCCGAGCGCGAGATCTATGATTTTGCCCTGTTGACCGAGGAGGGTCACAAGCGCCCGGCGTTTGTGAATTTGCAACAATATCATCTGGAGGCGATTTTGGTGGAGCGGCTGCGCGCTCTTCAGGCCGAGGGTCGCCCGGTTGATTTGCGTGGTGGCAACAAGCTGGTGGCAATCGGTACTCATCCCGATTTTGTCAAGCTCGAGATCGACACCGAGGACGGGCCTTACAACCTTGAATGCGACTGGCTGGTGGCTTGTGACGGGGTGAATTCCGCCACGCGAAAAATGATGGGGATCGACTTTATCGGTCGTGAGTTTGAGGATAATTTCCTGATAGCCGACACCATCATGGAGGCCGATTTCCCGTCCGAGCGCTGGTTCTGGTTTGATCCGCCCTTTAACAAAGGCCAGTCGGCGCTTTTGCACAAGCAGCCCGATAATGTCTGGCGGATCGACTTTCAAATCGGCTGGGATATTGACCGCGATGAAGAGCTGAAAGAGGAAAATATCCGCGCCCGCCTGCACGCCATGTTGGGGGCGGATGCCCAGTTTTCGCTGGAATGGTCGTCGATTTATGCATTTCAATGCCGCCAAATGGAGGAATTTCGCCATGGGCGGGTGATTTTTGCCGGTGATTCTGCCCATCAAGTGTCGCCGTTCGGGGCGATGGGGGCCAATAGCGGTTTGCAGGATGCAGACAATTTGGCGTGGAAATTACAGCTTGTTTTGGCGGGCGAGGCCGGGGAGACGCTGCTTGACAGCTATAGCGACGAACGGGTGGCGGCGGCGCGTCAAAACCTGCTCAAATCCTCGCGTTCGACTGATTTTATCACCCCAAAATCGGCGATCAGCCGCCTGTTTCGCGACGCGGTGCTTGAGTTGGCCGAGCAGTTCGAATTCGCGCGTCCCATGGTTAATTCAGGTCGCTTGTCGGTGCCGTTTGACTATGTCCTCTCACATCTGAACGGGCCGGATTGCGCCGAGCTTCCCGACGGCCTTGCCCCCGGTAAGGTTGCGGTTGACGCTGATTTAGAACGCGGCTGGTTGCTCGATCAAATTGGCGGTGGGTTCGCTTTGTTAACCATTGGTCTTGAGGCCACTGATCGCGCCGGGATCGCCCAAATCGGCCTGCGTGCGCTGCATTTTACCGCTGCCGAAAGCGCGGCCCTGTCGACGAAATATCTTGGAGACGGCGCATCCGCGATCTATCTGATCCGCCCCGATCAGCATATCGCGGCGCGCTGGTCCGTGCTTGATGCGCCTGCAATTCTTGCGGCGGTCAAAACCGCCAAAGCCGAGGAGACCACGTTATGAGCCAGCTCAACACGCGCGCAAATATCATCAATCCCGATGAGTTTTACGCCGCCCTTTTGGCGATCCATGACGGTCACACCAAGGACGAAAGCGATGCGATAAACGCGCGCCTAATCCTGCTTTTGGCCAACCACATTGGCGACGCGGCCGTGTTGCAAGAGGCGTTGGACAAGGCGGGAAAATCTTAGGCTGGCGGAGGTACCATCTGCCGCCCCTTAGGCGTCAAAACCCAAACCTCACACCCCTCGATCACCACCGCACAGAGGGTATCTCCGCGCCCGGCGCCGGTGTCGATGTCAAGCCGATTGCCATAATGCGTCACCTTCTTAACCATGGTGTGCCCGTGGATAACCAGCCAGCCGAAATCGCCAGAAAACTCCAGAAATGGTCGCCTGATCCACACCAGATCATCCTCGCTCTGCGCGTTCAGCGCCACGCCCGGCCTCAGTCCTGCATGGACAAACAAGAGGTTATCCCATTGTTTATAAAGTAACATGTCGTGTAATAAGGCGCGATGCTCGTCGGGAATTAGCTGCACAGCTTGTCGCCAAAGTTCGCGCGTCTTGCACCCTGCGTCGGTCTCCACCCCGTAAGAGGCCAGCGTCGCGAGGCCGCCCATTCTAGGGTGGAGCCATGTCAAATCCGGGTGCAAAACCGGGTCGCGCCAATCAGGATCGTCCAAAAACCGCATCAGCAACCGGTCATGATTTCCGCGCAGGCAAATCCACGGTGCGCCCCGCGCGATCCCGTCGATCAGAAACTGGATAACGCCCTTACTGTCGGGTCCGCGATCCACCAGATCACCCACATGCACGACGGGGGCGGTCGCGTCCCCGGTGATCTGCCGATCCGCGCGAATGAGGGCATGCGCCGCGCCCAGTTTGTCAAGATGCCCGTGAACATCGCCAATTGCATAAATGCGCGCACTCATCGCGTCCCGCTCCTATCCCGCCAGCCAGATCAGGCCGAGCATCAGCACCAATCCAGCCCATGCCCGCCAGATCACCCGCACCGATTTTTTCACGTCATCGGTGGTGACCTTGCGGCGTCCACTGGCGTTAACATAAGGTTGCTCGGTCGGCTGGCCATTGTAAACCCGAGGCCCGGAAATGGCGATGCCGATCACTGCCGCCATCGCCGCTTCGGGCCAGCCCGCGTTGGGTGAGCGGTGCTTTGGTGCGTCGCTAATCATGACTGAAAATGCGCGCCTGCTGACATGTGTCGCCGCAATCAGCGCGCCCGACAGACGCGCTGGTATCCAGTTCATCACATCGTCAAGACGGGCGGCAGCCCAGCCAAACTCTTCATATCTTTCAGTGTGATAGCCGATCATACTGTCGGCAGTATTGACTACCTTATACGCCATAATCCCCGGCAATCCGAGCAGTAAAAACCAAAACGCGGGGGCCAGCACCCCGTCGGAGAAATTCTCGGCAGCGCTCTCGATTGCCGCGCACGCGACCCCGGTTTTATCGAGCGCATCCGCGTCGCGCCCAACGATCATTTGAACCGCCGAGCGCCCTGCAGGCAGGCCCGTGCGCAGCCCCGTAGCCACAGCCTTCACGTGCCGCGCGAGGCTGTTTTGCGCCAGCAGGATCGCGACCAACAACATCTCCAGTGTTTTGCTGCTGTCAATGTCTGCAAATAATACATCGATCAGCGTGCCAATCAGCACGGTACTTCCGACCAAAACCACCAAAGCGCCAACACCTTTCGCACGCCGATAAGCTCCTTTGTTGAGGCGTTTTTCCAAGGTGGATACGGCAAACCCCATCAAAGCGGCGGGGTGGGGTACTCGGCACCAAATCCGGTCAGGATCACCGATAACGGCATCAACTAACAGCGCCACAATCAGGATCAAAACCATGCTCACGACATTTTTTCCAGTGTTTTTTCAAGATGTTGCCAGTCAGCTTCGCAAGCTGGAATACCTAGGCGAACCCAGGTTTTCGAGTAGGGAAATATCCGGCACAATATCCGGTTTTGCGCGAGGTCGTGGTGAAATTGATGCGCGTCGGTTACCGAAAACAGCCGAAACAGCGAGGTTCCCCCAACAAGTTTGGCACCATATCGCGCCAGCAAAGTGTCCAGTCGCGCCGCCTCTTTAGAGAGGCGCTTGCGCATGGTTTTGGCCCAGTCAAAATCGGCCAATGCAAGCGCGCCAAGCCGCAAAACTGGCCCTGAAACCGGCCACGGACCCAAGAGATCAGACAGCCGCGAAAGCGTGTCAGGAGCGCCGATTGCAAAGCCAAGCCGCCCCCCGGCCAACCCCCAGAATTTACCGAAACTCTTAAGCAGGATGACGCCCGGTTTTGGGGCCATGCGGATCAGTGTTTGCGCGGGGGACGTGTCGCAAAAGCTCTCGTCGATGACCAATAGATCGTGGGCTTTTGGGGCGGCGGGATTGCGCCAAAGCTGCCCGTCGGGGTTGTTTGGATGAACGATTACGCGGCACGGTGCAGAGGTCGAAACCGTTCTCCAAGCGGCGTTTTCAAAAGCGGCGCGATGCTCGTTATAGGTCGCGCGTGAGATCTGGATTTCTGCCGGTTGGCGCAAATATGGTAAGCGCGCGATCAAGGCCGAGGCCCCTGGTGCTGCGATGATCTCGGCGTCTTTTGGCACGCTCCAAAATGCTCGAGCCGCGCTCAGAAGCCGGTCCATCGCCCCTTGATCCGGCAGATTGGCCCAGTCTGATGTTGTGAAATCCGGCAGTGGATAGCGGTGCGGATTGATCCCGGTTGATAGGTCGAGCCATTCCTCGCGCTCTCCGCCAAATTGGGTGATTGCCGCATCAATCGCACCACCATGATCGCGCCCGGGCCTCATTTTTGATCGGTCGAGGGCAGTGTGGGCAGACGGCTGACAAAATGCCCTTTGATGGCTTGAGGCCAAGCCCGAAATACCACTTGGCCGGTTTCGCTCTCGCTATGGAGGCGCGCATATTCGACGATTGCGCTTGCTTGTTCTGGCAGCGCCTCGAAATCTCCGAGCATATAGGTTAGTTTATTAACACTTTGAATGGCCAGATTGCAGCCACTTCCGCAGCCCATGAGGCAAGAATAGCGCTGGCTTTTCACCCCTTCGCCGCCAGTGGTTGCGTCCTCGATCAGCGTTGCGAGCCGCTCGCCATCGGTTTGATCAAGACCGCGTTCTGCCCAGTCACTGCGTTTGCATGTGTCGCAAATTGTAATCAATGTGGTCATGCGAATTCTCCGGCCAATGGAGCGCTTATCAAGCGGGTTTTGGCTGATCTTGCAATGCAAAAAGGCGCTACAAAGGCAAAATCAGAACGATCCTTAACCGTTCGCTCATAAGTGTTACCAAAGAAAACACACCTTCCAACGCCTAAACTACTTCGCGCCCATGAGGTTCGTCATGGTCTATTTTCGGGTTAATCGGAAGGATGCCGTACGGGTTTATGGTGTCGTGGCTCTTGTGATAGTGGTGCACGATGTGGTCGAGTTTGGTGGTTTTGGCCACATCTCGCCACTGATAAAGTTCGCGCGTATAGGCCCAGAGATTGGGGTATTCGCGCAGCCATTTTCGATTGCATTTAAAATGGGTGTGATAGACTGGATCAAAGCGGATCAGGGTTGTGAACAGCCGCCAGTCTGCTTCCGTTATGTGATTTTCTATCAAGTAACGATTTGATTTCAGGTGGTTTTCTAACCATTCCAATGTTTCAAATACCTTGACAACGGCCTC
>CAYPUW010000176.1:0-5080 GCA_964413925.1 uncultured Rhodobacter sp.
TTTGGCGACGGGTTGGTGAACGCGCTATACGCGGTTTACGAAGAGGGCGAGCCGGGGTTTCAGGAAAAATATTTCGAGATGTTGAAGGCTGGTGGCTCCAAACACCACAAAGAATTGCTCGCGCCTTTTGGTCTGGACGCGAGTGATCCGAAATTCTGGGACAAGGGCCTCAGCATGATTTCGGGCATGATTGACGAGCTTGAGGCGATGGAGGATTAGGCCACCGCCTCAGCGATAATTGCCGATCAACCCATGCTGGGCATCATGCCCTTTTCAATCGCCAGACTGCGCATCTTCTTTTGCAGTTTTTCAAATGCGCGGACTTCGATCTGGCGAATTCGCTCGCGGCTGACGTCATATACGCCGGAAAGTTCCTCCAGCGTCACGGGGCTATCCTCAAGTTTGCGCTTCATCAGGATGTCTTTTTCGCGATCATTCAGATCGGACATAGCCTCGTTAAGCAATTCGCGCCGCGCCTCAAGTTCGTTCTTTTCGGCGTAATCTCCGGCCTGATCCGCATCTTCATCCTCAAGCCAATCCTGCCATTCAGAGCTGCCTTCGCCCTCAACCCCGATCTGGGCGTTAAGCGACGCATCCCCACCGGCCATGCGGCGGTTCATCGAAGTGACCTCTTTTTCCGTCACATTTAAATCATTGGCGATGCGGGCAAGATTCTCTGGGCGCAAATCACCCTCTTCAAGCGCGCCAATGCGGTTTTTGGCCTTGCGCAAGTTAAAAAACAGCTTTTTCTGTGCCGATGTCGTACCCATTTTGACCAGCGACCAAGAGCGCAGGATATATTCCTGTATCGAGGCCCTGATCCACCACATCGCATAGGTCGACAGCCGAAATCCCTTGTCGGGATCGAACCGTTTCACTGCCTGCATCAGGCCAACATTGGCCTCTGACACCACCTCGGCGGTGGGCAGGCCATAGCCGCGATAGCCCATGGCGATCTTGGCAGCGAGCCTCAGATGCGAGGTCACAAGTTGGTGCGCTGCCCCTGAATCCTCGTGGTCAACCCAGCGCTTGGCCAGCATGAATTCCTGACCCGGTTCCAACATTGGAAACTTGCGGATTTCCTGCATATAGCGGTTCAAACCCTGTTCCGGCGATGGGGCCGGGAGGTTGGCGTAGCTCATGGAGTGTCCTCACCTGATGTTAACGTGCGTTACATATGCGAAATAGGTGACCAAACGGTTAATTTCAAGTCACACCTTCGCGAAGAATTTCGATCAAGCCCTGCATATCGACCGGCATTTCCGCCTCAAAACGCATGATTTCGCCGCTGGTTGGGTGAACAAACCCCAGCACAGCGGCGTGGAGCGCCTGTCGCGGGAAGGTTTTGATCCGATCACGCGCGACCTCTGACAGCGACTTGGCGGCAATGGCCCGTTTGCCGCCATAGGTTTGATCGCCGATCAGGCTGTGGCCCATATGGGTCAGATGCACGCGAATTTGATGGGTGCGCCCGGTTTCAAGCCAGCAATCGACCAGCGAAGCGACCTCGCCGAACTGCTCCAGCACCCGCGCGCGGGTTATGGCGTGCCTGCCGGTGTTGACCACCACCGCCATGCGCTTTCTATCGGTTTTATGGCGGGCGATATTGCCGGAAACCCGAATGATATTGCCGGTCTCAAACGCAATGCCTTTAACACCGGCCAGACGGGGATCTCCGCGCGAGGGCACACCGTAAACAATGGCTCGATAATGCCGCTCCAGCGAGTGATCGGCGAATTGCTGCGCCAGCCCTTGATGTGCCTTATCGGTCTTTGCCACGACGATCAGGCCGGACGTATCCTTGTCGATCCGGTGCACAATTCCGGGCCGTTTCTCACCGTTAATCCCCGAAAGACTGCCGCCGCAATGGTGCAGCAGCGCGTTAACCAACGTTCCCGACGGCGAGCCGGGGGCCGGATGAACCACCATGCCGACAGGTTTGTTAACCACGATCAGGTCGGCGTCCTCGAATACCACGTCAAGCGGGATCGCCTCTGGCTGCGCAACGATTTCGCCAACCGGCGGGCGCTTGACGCACCAGACCTCGCCCTCGCGGGTTTTGGTCTTTAGATTGGTCACGACCTCGCCGTTCTCGCGCGAAACCGCCCCCTCGCCGATTAGCCGCACAAAATGCGACCGACTGATCGAGGCCGCCTCTGGCACAATCGCCGCCAAGGCTTTATCAAGCCGAGGAGCCGGGTTCTCCCCGATCACAAGACGCAGCACAGGATCAGACATGAATGATATTCCCGACAATTCCGGCGAACCCGCCAATCTGAGGTTTCTCAGGATTTTGGTAACGGTCCTGACCGCCTCAATGATACTAGGGCTTTTAACCATCGTTGTGCTGATTGTCATCCGGGTGCCGAATGTTATTTCCACCAGCGTTGATCCGGTGCCACTGCCTGCCAGCATCACCTTGCCCGACGGCAGCGAGGCCGACAGCTTTACCCAAGGGTCCGACTGGTATGCGGTGGTGACCAAGGGTGGGGAGATATTGATTTTCAACCGCGACGACGGCAGCTTGCGCCAGTCGATCAAGATCAAATCGCGCTGAAACCTTGACCCAGATCCGGCAATATTGACGTGCGAATCCTTGCAACCCGTCGCCGCAGGGCCGATATTGCGCCATCATGAGCCTCCCCCCCGGATTCCTTGACGAGCTTCGCACGCGGTCGTCCCTAGCCCAGGTTGTCGGGCGAAAATTGTCGTGGGACGCCAAGAAATCCAACCCCGGCAAGGGCGATTATTGGGCACCCTGCCCGTTTCATCAAGAAAAAACCGCGTCATTTCATCTGGATGACCGCAAGGGGTTTTACTATTGCTTTGGCTGTCACGCCAAGGGAGACGCGCTTAGTTTTATCCGCGAGACCGAGAATGTCGGCTTTATGGAGGCGGTGGAGATTTTGGCGCGCGAGGCAGGAATGACCATGCCCGCACGCGACCCCCAAGCCCAACAAAAAGCCGACGAGCGCGCGCTGCTTGTTGACGTGATGGAGCAGACAGCGCAGTTTTTTGCGCTTCAGCTCAAAACCACCACGGCCAGCAAAGCGCGCGATTATTTGGCGGCGCGCGGCCTTAACGAGGCGACGATTGCGCAGTTTGGCATTGGTTTTGCGCCCGACAACCGGACCTCGTTGTTTCAGCATCTTTCGGGAAAAAACGTTTCGGTTGATCTGATCGTGAAGGCCGGATTGGCGATCAAACCTGATGATGGCGGCACCCCATTTGATCGCTTTCGAGGCCGGATTATCTTTCCCATTCGCGATCTTCGCGGGCGATGTATCGCCTTTGGTGGCCGCTCCATGGACCCGAATGCGCGCGCCAAGTATCTGAATTCGCCGGAAACTTTGCTGTTTGATAAGGGGCGAAGCCTTTATAATCATGCGCCCGCGCGCGAGGCGGCAGGCAAGGCCAACAGCCTGATCGTCGCTGAGGGCTACATGGATGTGATCGCGCTGGCGCAGGCCGGTTTTGCCCACGCGGTTGCCCCGCTTGGCACCGCGATCACCGAGGATCAATTGCAAATGCTGTGGCGTTTGTCGCCCGAGCCGGTGATCTCGCTGGATGGCGACAGTGCCGGTTTGCGCGCGGCCATTCGGCTGATTGATCTGGCTTTGCCATTGCTTGAGCCGGGGCGGAGTTTGCGGTTTTGCCTGCTGCCACAAGGGCTTGACCCCGATGATCTGATCAAATCCCAAGGGGCGGGGGCCATGCGTAAATTGCTGGATGGTGCGCGCCCGATGGTTGATCTTTTGTGGCAGCGCGAGATCGAGGGCAAGGTTTTTGACAGCCCCGAGCGACGCGCGGCCCTTGACGCCAGCCTCAAATCCGCGCTGGGCAAGATCAACGATATCTCGATCCGCAACCATTATGCGGCGGCTCTGCGCGAGCTTCGGGCCGAGCTGTTCAAGCCGAAAAATGCGCGAAAATCCGGCTTTACGCCTTGGAAGAAAAACGCGCCCGAGATGGCAACCGCAGGAGCCAAGGCCTCGCTGCTGGCCCAATCCGCGACCCCTGATCCCGAAGAGCGCATGCGCGAGGCGGTTATTCTCGCCATTTGCCTACGCCATCCTGAAATCATTGGCGAATTTGAAACTGCGCTGGAAAAGCTGACCTTCCGAACTCCGGGATATGATAAATTGCGCGATGCCGCCCTCAACGCCGCCGCGCAACAGGCGAGCGGTGCCCAAGCTGTTGCGAAAATACCGGAAATACCGCGCGATACGGTTGAAAAGCTCATGGCCCTTCGCCATGTGAAAATCGCGCCTGCATTACAGGTGGGAGCAGAGCGCGAAACCGTTGCGATGGCCTTGGCCGAGGAATTGGCCAAGCTGACAGCAAACCGGGGCGCGCGGGCAGAAATTGACGAAGCCATGCAGGATATGGCGGGTTTGGTGGACGAAGGGTTAACCTGGCGCTTGTCGCAAGCCGCCGAGGCGCGCCAAAAAGCCACCCGCTCCAACCTGCCCGAGGGTGGAAAAGACGGCGACGAGCGTGAAAACTTGTCGAAATACCTGCAAAACCTGATCGATGATCAGATTTGGGTAAAGAAAAAGCGATAATGTGCATTGCGAATCAGTGATTCGCCGTGTTGATTCGCGCTAGTGATTCGCGAGCTGCCTAAAACGCAGTTGTTCGCCTGTTCTGATATGGAGTGACCAATGGCCGCCAAAGATACCGAAGCGACGAAGAACGACGATCAACCCAACTCGGCAGCCCTTGGCGACATGAGCCAAGCCGCGGTCAAAAAGATGATCTCCGAGGCGCGCCAGCGGGGCTATATTACTTACGGCGAGCTTAACAAAGTGTTGCCGCCCGATCACGTCTCGTCTGAACAAATCGAAGACGTGATGTCGATGCTCAGCGAAATGGGCATCAATATCATTGAGGACGAGGAGGCCGAGGAAGAAGAGGCCAAATCAACCGATCTGGTCCAAACCTCGTCGTCAAAAGACGTCACCATCTCCTCCTCGACCACCGAAGTTCTGGATCGCACCGATGATCCTGTGCGCATGTATCTGCGCGAAATGGGCTCGGTTGAGTTGTTGTCGCGCGAAGGCGAAATCGCCATTGCCAA
>CAYPUW010000177.1:0-5036 GCA_964413925.1 uncultured Rhodobacter sp.
CTATCCCTTCCCGGCGATGTCGATGTCCAAGGAACTGGGCCGTTTCAAGCAGGCCGAGGTCATCTGGTGTCAGGAAGAACCCAAAAATCAAGGCGGCTGGACCTTCGTTGAACCCAATATCGAATGGATATTGGGTCGCATAGGCTCCACCACCAAACGCCCGACCTATGCCGGTCGCGCCGCCGCCGCCTCGCCCGCAACGGGCCTCGCATCCCAACATAAATTACAACAACAAGCGTTGGTCGAAACCGCGCTTGGCATTGAAGAGGAATAAGCCCATGTCCGTAGAAATCCGCGTCCCCGCGCTGGGCGAAAGCGTCACCGAAGCCACCATCGCCACTTGGTTCAAAAAGCCCGGCGACGCCGTTGCCGTTGACGAAATGCTGTGCGAGCTTGAAACCGATAAGGTCACGGTCGAGGTGCCCTCCTCTGTCGCCGGAACCTTGGGCGAGATCGTCGCGCCCGAGGGTGAAACCGTTGGCGTTGACGCCCTGCTGGTCACCATAAACGAGGGGGCGATTGGCGCACCTAAACCTGCACCAAAAGCCGAACCTGCTGCCGCTCCGGCACCCGCCGCAGCCATTACTCCGGCAAGTGCGGTTGCCTCAACCAAAGACGTCGAGGATGCCCCCTCGGCCAAAAAGATGATGGCTGACCAAGGCATCGCCCCCGCCGATGTTACCGGCACAGGCCGCGATGGGCGCATCATGAAAGAGGATGTGCAAAACGCCGCCGCTCCAACTTTGGCACCCGCTCCCGCTCCAAGCGCTCCGATCACCGCGAATGACACATCGCGCCAACAACGGGTCCGCATGACCCGCCTGCGCCAAACCATCGCGCGTCGCCTGAAAGAAAGCCAAAACACCGCCGCCATGCTGACCACCTATAACGAGGTCGATATGACCGCGATCATGGCGCTCAGGACCGAATATAAAGACCTGTTCCTCAAAAAACACGGCGTCAAGCTCGGCTTCATGTCGTTCTTTGTGAAGGCCTGCAATCACGCGCTAAACGAGGTGCCCGATGTCAATGCCGAGATTGACGGCACCGACGTGATCTACAAACAATTCGTCCACATGGGCGTCGCCGTTGGCACCCCCAACGGTTTGGTGGTGCCAGTCATTCGCGACGCCGATCAGATGGGTTTCGCCCAGATTGAGAAAACCATCGCCGGATTGGGGGCCAAGGCCCGCGACGGCAAGCTGACGATGGACGACATGCAAGGCGGCACCTTCACCATCTCCAATGGCGGGGTTTACGGCTCGCTCATGTCGTCACCGATTCTCAACCCACCGCAATCGGGCATTTTGGGCATGCATAAAATCCAGGACCGCCCCATGGCCATCAACGGCGAGGTCGTTATCCGCCCGATGATGTATCTCGCGCTGTCTTATGACCACCGCATCGTCGATGGCAAAGGGGCGGTCACGTTTCTTGTGCGCGTAAAAGAGGCACTTGAGGATCCGCGCCGCCTTCTGATGGATCTTTGAGTTGGCTGACAAGGCCCCGATCCAGATATACCGCACCGTTTTGTACAAAACACACGTACAAAACGTACAAAATGTACGAAATTAACCAAAGGACAAGACATGGCTGACTATGACGTAATCATCATCGGTGGCGGTCCCGGCGGCTATGTCTGCGCCATCCGTTGCGCACAGCTTGGCCTCAAAACCGCCTGCGTCGAGGGCCGCGAAACCCTTGGCGGAACCTGCCTCAATGTGGGTTGTATCCCCTCCAAAGCGTTGCTTCATGCCTCCCATTCCTACCACGAGGCGACCCATAATTTCGCCAAAATGGGTCTAATCGGAGCGGCCCCGAAAGTCGATTTTCCCAAGATGATCGACTATAAGGATACCGTCATAAAACAAAACACCGCAGGCATAGAATTTCTGTTTAAAAAGAACAAGGTAGACTGGATTAAGGGCTGGGCAAAACTCACCGCCAAAGGCGAAATTACCGTGGGTTCCGAGGTTCATAAAGCCGCCAATATCGTCATCGCCACCGGCTCTGACAGCACCTCCTTACCCGGTGTTAAGATCGACGAAAAGATGGTGGTTTCTTCCACCGGCGCGCTGGCTTTGCCCAAGGTTCCGAAATCAATGGTGGTGATCGGTGCGGGTGTGATCGGCCTTGAAATGGGCTCGGTCTACGCCCGTCTTGGCACCGAGGTCACCGTGGTCGAGTTTCTGGACCACATCACCCCCGGCCAAGACGCCGAGATCGCCAAAACCCTGCAAAGAAGCCTTAAAAAACAAGGGCTTAAGTTTATTCTTGGTGCCGCTGTGCAATCGGTCGAGACCCTGAAAACCAAGGCAAAAGTACATTA
This sequence comes from uncultured Rhodobacter sp., assembly GCA_964413925.1. Classification (GTDB taxonomy): domain Bacteria; phylum Pseudomonadota; class Alphaproteobacteria; order Rhodobacterales; family Rhodobacteraceae; genus UBA5972. Next base: position 2,330 of record CAYPUW010000177.1, read on the forward strand.
CAAACTGCGCAAAAACGACACAGAGGCCACGCTAGACGCCGAAATAGTCCTCGTCGCCACCGGCCGGCGCCCCTTCACCGACGGCTTGGGACTAGAGGATGCAGGCATCGCGTTAACCAAGCGCGGCCAGATCGAAACCAAGGGTTGGAAAACCAACATTGACGGCATCTGGGCCATTGGCGACGTCATCACCGGACCCATGCTGGCCCACAAAGCAGAGGACGAAGGCATGGCGGTTGCTGAAACCATTGCCGGGCAACACGGTCATGTAAATTACGACGTCATCCCCGGCGTGATTTACACAACACCCGAGGTGGCCTCGGTCGGGGCGACCGAAGAAATACTGAAAGAACAAGGTATTAACTATAAGGTAGGCAAGTTCAGTTTCATGGGCAATGGCCGCGCCAAGGCGGTTTTCGCGGGCGAAGGTTTCGTAAAAATCCTTGCCGACGCCAAGACCGACCGCATCCTCGGCTGTCATCTGATGGGTCCGAGTGCCGGTGAATTGATCCACGAGATTTGCGTGGCTATGGAGTTCGGCGCTGCCGCAGAAGACATCGCACGCACCTGCCACGCCCATCCGACATTCTCCGAAGCGATGCGCGAAGCCGCCCTTGCCTGTGGTGACGGAGCGATTCACGCGTGATCAGGTGGAGCGCGGGCCTAAATCGTTAACAGCCGCAAGCCCAGCGTCACATCATTGCGCAGGGCTTGACGCAGTGCCACCTCGTCCGCAGATTTCAGCGCGGCGAGGATTTGCCGGTGATGCCCCGGTTTCTTGCGCGTGCCCATTTGCCCATAAAGCCGACACATGGTGGGACCAAGTTGCAGCCATATGGTCTCGACCAACGCCAGCATCGCCGGGGCTTGGGCCCTTAAATATAAGGTGCGGTGGAACTCCAAATTGCATCTGACATAGCCTGCGGCGTCATGTTCAGCGACCATTTGCTCGCCCGCAGCGTTGATGGTTTGCAACCTTTCGATCAAGGCGGGATAGGCGCGGGGCAGGGCACGCGCCGCCAATTCCGGCTCTAACAACGCGCGGATCGAAGCTAGTTCCTCGATGCGTTCGTTGCCAAGATCGGGCGTTGTCACCCGCCCCGAGGCCGAAAGTGTTAACGCGCCCTCGGCCACAAGACGGCGCACAGCCTCGCGCGCAGGCGTCATGCTAACCTCGAATTTTCGTCCGATCCCGCGCAAAGTCAGCGCCAGTCCGGGGGGCAGGTCGCCTTGCATGATTTGTTGTCGCAAAATGCGGTAAACCCGCTCATGGGCGGGGGCGGAATCGGATGGTTTGGCGATCACTGACATGGGCAAATTGTGATCACAAACTGTCCAAAGGTCAACCCGTCGGCAGTTTATCCTCAAAACTGAAAAGCGTGCAGACTGGCACCGTTTTCCTTCAGCCAACGCCGCTGGGGTTTATACTCAGGCAGAATACTCTCGACCAGACGCCAGAAATCGGCGGAATGATTCATCTCGACCATATGGGCGACCTCGTGTGCCACCACATAGTCGAGCACCTCAGGCGGGGCCATGATCAGACGCCACGAGAACATGAGATTGCCCTCGCTCGAGCAGGAACCCCAACGGCTGCGCGTATCTCGTAAAGTGATTTTGCCAAGAGGTTTTCCAAGTCTTTCGGCATAGAACTGTGCGTTTTCAACCAGTTGGGTGCGCGCTTTAACTCGGCAAAACCCCCGAAGTTTTGCGCCGAGCCGGTCTGGCTTGCCGGGCACATGGATCGAGCCATCGGTAATATGGATGCTGCGACCCTGAGTGTGGCGGATCTCCAGATCGGCCCCGCGGAACCGGAATTGGCCGCCAAACTCGGGCAGGATCGCGGTGGGTCGCGCGGCAAGGTTTTTACGTAGCCAGCCTTCTTGGCGATTCAGAAAATTAAGCGCGTCGCGCATGGCCGCACGTTTGGGAAGGGTCAACTTAACCGCGCCATCCACGTTTGAAATGCGCAACGAAAAGCGCCGCGCCCGCGCTGAGCGGCGAATGCCAACGGCAATGGCGGGGGTTCCGATCGAGATGGTGTGGACCATAAACCTTTGTTAAACCACCGACGAAATCGGGTAAAGCTCTGGTGGTGTTGGGCGCAAAAATTTTGTGTCGCGACGCAGGTTTTTGCCTCTGTGGCGTCAAAGCCTTTGACAAAGGTCCGGCGGTTGTGGCAGTTGGCAGCAATTGTTCTGATATGACCTTGCAGAGGTAACGAGATGCCCAAAGAAGAATGGGGCGTAAAGCGCGCTTGTCCGAAATGTTCGGAGCGGTTTTATGACCTGCAAAACGACCCGATGACCTGCCCTTCTTGTGGAGCAACGTTTGATCTGGCCAGCCTGACACAACAGAAATCTCGCGCTACCGTGGCCGTGAAAGCGACTCCGGAACCTGCGCCTGCGGTTGTTGAAGAGGCCGATGACGCCAGCGTAGTGCTCGATGACGAAGATGACGATGATCCAGCCAGCGAAGATGTTGGTGATGACCTGCTTGAAACGGATGACGAGGATACAGTCAATCTCGAAGAAATTGCCGACGTTCCCAGCGAGTCGGATGAAAGCTGATTGGCGCAGCTTTTTTGCTTGATAAGCGTCGCCGGTTTACATAGATAGCCACGGGCGAACTTTGCGGTTCGCTCATAGGTTAGGGGCCATAGCTCAGATGGGAGAGCGCTTGCATGGCATGCAAGAGGTCGGGGGTT
>CAYPUW010000178.1:0-5031 GCA_964413925.1 uncultured Rhodobacter sp.
ATTGGTGATTCGGGTTGTTTCCAATTCCTGCTCAATGGTCAGAAGATCGGTCATGCCCGCACCGGGGACCGGAACACGGCTTATGCGCAGTAAACGCTTGATATCGCGATCCCTCCGATAGTCCTGAGCGCCAATTCTGGCGGCTCTTATTAAGATGCGTGGTCTGCGTAACTTGTTAAAAGTATTAAGTAAATCAGACATTATGTAACTCCTCGCTGTCTATTTCAGCTACGACGTTACCGTTAAATCCGTGCCGTTGCGTTTGTGTGGATAACTGCGCGCGCCCAAATCTTATTGTTTCCAAAATAGAAACAATAAGAGAAATTTAGTCGAATTTTAACTAATTGATAAACATTCAACTCTAGGTAGTTTCTACCAACCGTGACCAATCAAGACGGAGACGCCACGAATGCAGCAAAATTCCATCCTGACCTCTGGGGCCGCTACGGACCCCGATTTCCCGAACTGGGTTCCGCTTGCCGCGCGGGACTATCTTGAACATACCGAAAATGGCCGCCCCATGCGCGCGCTTGCTCGCGATGAGGGCCGGCACGCCTCGACCATTTTGCGTCAGGTCCGCAAGCTTGAGATCCGCCGCGACGACCCGTTGGTTGACGAGGCGCTGATCGCCCTTGGCCGAAAACTCCCCCGCTCCGGCAAACCCTGTTCTGAAAGTTCTCTGAAAATGCAGCATATCCGCGCCTCAAAACAAATCGCCAAAGACAGTGAAATTGACGGTGAAGCGCGGCGGATATTACGGCGTATGTGCGAAACTTCGGCGTTTTTAATTGTCGCCTCATCGATGGAAAAAGCCGCCATTATGCGCCAGACAGCCCCCGGCAAACCGGTTCGAACGGCAGTGGTAGAGCGCCGAATCGCGCAGGCTTTTGCGCTGAAGGACTGGATTGAATGCACCAAAAAAGGCAAAGTCGCCTGCTATCAGATCACCACGGCTGGTCGCGCCGCCCTGAAACGGCTGATCGCCAGCGAGATTAATCAGCGAACCCGACGATCCGAGGTTGAGGTGATCTCCTCGCCGTTTCAAGAGCAGCATAAGGATTGGGAAACGCGCGAGGTTGGCGCAGGCAGCGGCACAAAACGGGTGCGATATAACTTGGCGGAAAGCCCTTTGACGGCACTCGGGCGACGCAAAGGGCAAAACGGTGCGCCGTTTTTAACCTCGGATCTGGTTCAGGCGGGCGAGCGGTTGCGCGAGGATTTCTAGATGGCACAGCTTGGCGCGCGGGTTACGCAAAACTGGGACCGGTTCTTGACCAGCGGCGCGCGAGGCTTTCAAAACAGCGGTCCCGCCGAAGGGCCGAGGGCGGCGCGCGAACGGGTTGCAGGCGCGCTCAAATTTCTCGGGCCGGGGCTTGGCGATATCGCGCTCAGGTGTTGTTGCTATCTTGAGGGCATGGAAACCGCCGAAAAGCGCATGGGTTGGTCGGCGCGCTCTGGCAAAATCGTGCTGCGAATAGCGCTTCAGCGCCTGAAACTGCATTACGAATCAGTTCATGGCACCTTGTCGCCGATGATCGGCTAACCTGGCCGCCCTATCTGGTATTTTCAGTCAGCCGTCGGCGTACATACGCGTCGACGGTGGAAATCATCGGCTCCATATGCGGCTCTTCAAAGAAATGCCCGGCACCGTCGATCACATCATGGGTGATGGTGATGCCCTTCTGCTCGTGCAGCTTTTCCACCAGCCCTTCGATATCGCTTGGCGGAACCACCCGATCAGCAGAGCCGTTGATGATCAGACCCGAGGACGGGCAGGGGGCCAGAAAGCTGAAATCATACATGTTGGCGTTGGGTGCAACCGAAATAAACCCCGAAATTTCAGGGCGGCGCATCAACAATTGCATGCCAATCCACGAGCCAAACGAAAACCCCGCGACCCAGCAATGCTTGGCATTGGGGTTCAGCGCTTGCAGATAATCAAGTGCCGCCGCCGCGTCGGACAGCTCGCCAATCCCCTGGTCATACTCGCCTTGCGAACGGCCGATGCCGCGAAAATTGAACCTCAAAACCGTAAAACCCATATTATAAAATGCGTAATGCAGATTATAAACGACCTTGTTGTTCATGGTGCCGCCAAATTGCGGATGAGGATGCAGAACAATCGCAATCGGCGCGTCTTTGGCTTTTTGCGGGTGATAACGGCCTTCCAGACGTCCGTCCGGTCCGGGAAAAATCACTTCGGGCATAGGGTGCACAGGCTCCGGGGGTTGAGGTTGTCTGAGGTCTCCATCAATACTTGACGAAATCGCTCGGATAACCTAGAACAATTCTAAATTCGGGGCAAAACACCCTCTCTTGATAGAAGGGAGTTAAGGTGTGGCGCGCGTCCCGTCAACTGTATCAGCGGTGGAAATGCCATGAAACTCAGCACCAAAGGGCGTTATGCGATGATCGCGCTGGCCGATATGGCCGAAAAAAGGGCGCAGCCACTGGTCACGTTGGGCGACCTTTCCAAGCGGCAGGACATATCGTTGGCGTATCTTGAGCAGCTTTTTGTCAAACTTCGCCGCGCGGGTATCGTTGAAAGTGTGCGCGGTCCCGGCGGTGGATATCGGCTGGCACGAACGCCTGACGCGATCAGGGTGTCGCAGATTTTGACCGCAGTTGACGAATCTATGGATGCGCTGGCCAAGGGGGCGGGGGCAACGGGGGCCTCATCTGGGTCGCGCGCGCAGTCGGTTTCCAATCGGTTTTGGGAGTGTTTGTCGGCGAATGTGTACGTCTATCTGCACCAGACACGGCTGTCGGATGTTGTCGACAACCAGATGGCCCCGTGTCCAGCCGTGCCCAATTTGCTGGAAATGGTGGACGAAACATGAGCCGGATTTACCTTGACTGGAACGCCACCACCCCGCTTAGGCCCGAGGCGAAGGTGGCGATGATTGCGGCGATGGACGTGGTCGGCAACCCCTCGAGCGTCCACGGCGAGGGCCGCGCGGCGACTGCGATTGTGGAAAAAGCACGCGCACAGCTGGCCAGCGCGATGGGCGCGAGTACCGCCGATATCGTGTTTACCGGCAGCGCGACCGAGGCAGCAACTTTGGCGCTGAAAGGTCGCGGGCTTCGCTCGTCGCTGGTTGAGCATAGTTGTATCACCGCATGGACTGAAACCAATTTATCTTGTGATCACAATGGCTTGGTCAACGTCCTTGACCCAAAAACCTCCACCATGCAGATGGTTAACAGTGAAACCGGCGTGGTTCAGCCGACCGTTAAAGGTCTTGCGGTCGGTGATTGTGTGCAGGCGTTTGGCAAGATGCCGATGGCGTTTGACTGGACTGAAATCGACATGGGGATTTTTGCCGCGCATAAGCTTGGTGGGCCAAAAGGTGTCGGCGCTTTGGTGCTGCGTCAAGGCATTGATATCAAGGCACAAATCCTTGGTGGCGGTCAGGAAATGGGTCGCCGCGCAGGCACCGAAAACGTGATCGGCATTGCCGGTTTTGGCGCCGCGGCCGAGGCTGCTGCGCGCGATCTGAACGATGGCGTTTGGGACGGTGTGCAAATGTTGCGCGATTTGTTGGAGCAGAGGCTGATCTGCGAGGCCCCCGAACTGGTTATTTTTGGCCACGACCAGCCCCGCCTGTCCAATACCAGTTATTTTTCCTGCCCCGGATGGAAGGGCGAAACCCAGGTCATGCAGATGGATATGGCCGGTTTTGCGGTTTCGGCGGGATCAGCCTGTTCGAGCGGCAAGGTCAAAGCCAGTCAGGTTTTGCTGGCCATGGGGGTTGAGGCCACGACCGCTGCCTCGGCCATCCGCGTCTCGCTTGGCCCGACCACGACCAAGGATCAGGTGATGAAATTTGCGGATACATGGTTGGCCGCGCGTACTCGTTTTCAGGCGCGGGCCGCTTGAAAACCAGCCATCAGTTTCTGCTCTGTTGTCAGGGCCACAGTATAAGGACGACACGATGACCGCGACTACAGACACATTAAACGTCAAAGACGGCGTCGATCAGGAAACCGTCGATGCGGTCCAGACCGTTGGTGAAAAGTACAAATATGGTTTTGAGACCGAGATCGAGATGGAATACGCCCCGCTCGGTCTGAACGAGGATATCGTGCGCCTGATTTCGGCCAAAAACGACGAGCCGGAGTGGATGACCGATTGGCGCTTGCAGGCGTTTGCCCGCTGGCAAAAAATGACCGAGCCTGACTGGGCGATGGTGCATTACCCGAAAATTGATTTTCAGGATATTTATTATTACGCCAAGCCGAAATCGATGATCGAAAAGCCCAAGTCCTTGGACGACGTTGACCCCAAGCTGTTGGAAACATACGAAAAGCTTGGCATCCCGCTTAAAGAACAGATGATTTTGGCCGGTGTCGAGGGCGCGCCTGACAGCCCGATCGAAGGGCGCAAAGTGGCCGTAGACGCGGTGTTTGACAGCGTGTCGGTAGGCACCACCTTCAAGGAAGAATTGGGGCGTGCAGGGGTTATATTCTGCTCGATTTCCGAAGCGATTCGCGAACATCCCGAGTTGGTGAAAAAATATCTCGGCTCGGTCGTGCCGCAATCGGATAATTTTTACGCCACCCTGAACTCGGCGGTTTTTTCGGACGGCTCGTTCGTTTACATCCCCGAAGGCACCAAATGCCCGATGGAATTGTCGACCTATTTTCGCATTAATGCCGAAAACACCGGACAGTTTGAACGCACGCTGATCATCGCCGAAAAAGGCTCTTATGTCAGCTATCTTGAAGGCTGCACGGCCCCCAAACGCGATGTCGCGCAGCTCCATGCGGCGGTGGTTGAACTGGTGATTTTGGAAGATGCCGAGATCAAATATTCGACCGTGCAAAACTGGTATCCAGGGGACGAAGAGGGCAAGGGCGGGATTTACAATTTCGTCACCAAACGCGCCGATTGTCGAGGTGATCGGGCCAAGGTGATGTGGACGCAGGTCGAGACCGGCTCTGCCGTGACGTGGAAATATCCGAGTTGTATTTTGCGTGGTGATGGCAGTCAGGGCGAATTTTATTCCATCGCCATCGCCAACAACATGC
>CAYPUW010000179.1:0-5023 GCA_964413925.1 uncultured Rhodobacter sp.
TCGGCACACCGCGCGCGTTTCAGATGAATGTGGAGCGTGAATACGAGCGCAATCTAGAGCGTTATACCTTTCTTAAATGGGGTCAATCCGCCTTTAACAATTTCCGCGTGGTGCCGCCGGGCACCGGCATTTGCCATCAGGTTAACCTCGAATTTCTGGCGCAAACCGTCTGGACCGATCAAGACCAGAACGGCGCTGATGTGGCCTATCCCGACACGCTGGTTGGCACTGACAGCCACACGACTATGGTTAACGGGTTGTCGGTTCTGGGTTGGGGCGTTGGCGGGATCGAGGCTGAGGCGGCTATGCTCGGACAGCCGATATCGATGCTGATCCCCGAGGTTGTCGGCTTCAAGCTGTCGGGCGAGATGGTCGAAGGCACCACCGCCACCGATTTGGTGCTGAAGGTCGTGGCCTTGCTGCGCGCCCACGGTGTGGTTGGCAAGTTTGTCGAGTTTTATGGCGACGGGTTGGATCGTTTGCCGCTGCCAGATCTGGCCACCATTGCCAATATGGCACCTGAATATGGCGCAACTTGTGGATTTTTCCCCACGGATGACGAGACCCTGCGTTACCTTCGCCAAACTGGTCGCGACGAGGATCGGATCGCGCTGGTCGAGGCTTACGCGCGCGCAAACGGGTTCTGGCGTGATGCGGATTACGCGCCGATTTACACCGATACGATGGAGCTGGATATGGGCACAATCGTGCCGGCGATCTCCGGTCCCAAACGCCCGCAGGATTATGTGGCCCTGACGGATGCCAAATCGGCCTTTGCGGGCGAGATGGCCGACACGTTCAAACGTCCTGCCGACAAAATGGTGCCGGTTGAGGGCGAGGATTACACCATGTCTTCGGGCAAGGTGGTTATCGCTTCGATCACCTCTTGCACCAACACTTCCAACCCTTATGTGCTGATCGCCGCAGGGCTTGTCGCACGAAAAGCCCGCGCTTTGGGCCTTGATCGCAAACCTTGGGTCAAAACGTCGCTCGCGCCCGGCTCTAAGGTCGTGACCGAATACCTTGAGGCCGCTGGCCTGCAAGAGGATCTCGATGCGATCGGCTTTAACCTTGTTGGATATGGCTGCACCACCTGCATCGGCAATTCCGGCCCGTTGCAACCGGAGATTTCCAAAGCCATCAACGAGGGCGATCTGGTCGCCACTTCGGTTCTGTCGGGCAACCGCAATTTCGAGGGCCGCATCAGCCCCGATGTGCGCGCCAACTATCTGGCCAGCCCGCCCTTGGTGGTCGCCTATGCGCTGGCCGGTGACATGACCATCGACATCAGCACCGAGCCATTGGGGCAGGGCCACGACGGGCAGGACGTCTATTTGAAAGACATCTGGCCCTCCAATGCCGAGATCGCCGAACTGGTTGAAAAAACCGTGACCCGCGCGGCGTTCCAATCCAAATATGCCGATGTTTTTGCCGGTGATGAGAAATGGCAGGCGGTCGAGACCACGGACAGTTTGACCTATGACTGGCCCGCAGCCTCGACCTATGTGCAAAACCCGCCCTATTTTCAGGGCATGTCGCCCGAAGCTGGCGCGATCAGCGATGTCAAAGACGCCAAAATCCTCGCCGTGCTGGGCGATATGATTACCACCGACCATATCTCGCCAGCGGGGGCATTCAAAGACACGTCCCCGGCAGGGGCCTATCTGATCGATCGTCAAGTTGGTGTGCGCGAGTTCAACTCCTACGGCTCTCGTCGCGGCAATCATCAGGTGATGATGCGCGGCACTTTCGCCAATATCCGTATCAAAAACGAGATGCTGGACGGGGTCGAGGGCGGCTACACACTTGGCCCGGACGGTGAGCAGACCTCGATTTACGAGGCGGCGATGGCCTATCAAGAGGAAGGCACGCCGCTGATCGTTGTGGCCGGTGCGCTTTACGGGGCGGGTTCCTCACGCGACTGGGCCGCTAAAGGAACGGCTCTGTTGGGGGTCAAGGCGGTGATTGCGGAAAGTTTTGAGCGCATCCATCGCTCCAACCTCGTGGGCATGGGGGTTATTCCGTTTGAGTTCACCAAGGGTGACACGCGCAAATCGCTGGGCCTCACCGGCAGTGAAACCGTGTCGATCACCGGCCTTGAGGGCGAGCTGCGGCCGCTGTCGGAGGTTCCCGCGACCATCACTTATGGCGATGGCACGGTTAAAGAGATCCTGTTGAAATGCCGGATCGATACCGAGGTCGAGATCGAATATGTCGAGAATGGCGGCGTGCTGCATTATGTGCTGCGAAACCTCGCCAACCAGACCTAAGCCAACGACGCCAAGGCGCGGATATTAGATGCGCGCGCCTTGGCTGAGTGCTTGCACATGGTTGTATCTCTGTAACAATTTCCTCGCAAAGGCTTGATTGGTCTTGGCAGGCGAGTTTGCCTATGACTAATCTGACCTTGCAACAACCAGATCAGAGGCTCATGCGCTTTATATTCACCAGTCTGTTTCTTGCCGCCATGGCTGTCTCTGCTCCTGTTAAGGCAGCGGACCAGCCTGTTGTGGTCGAACTTTTCACCTCGCAAGGATGCTCGTCATGCCCGGCTGCCGATAAGATTTTGGCTAAGCTGGCGCTGCGGGACGATGTGATCGCGCTGGCCCTGCATGTTGACTATTGGGATTATCTCGGCTGGAAGGACAGCTTTGCCAAGGCGATGTTTTCCATGCGCCAGCGCGCCTATGCGCGAGCGGCGCAAAAGCATACGATCTATACGCCGCAAGTGGTAGTTCAAGGGGCGAGCCACGCCATTGGCAACCGTGAGCGCGATGTGAACAGTCTGATCGAGCGTCATTCCAAAGAACCCAAATCCGTGGCCCTTGACGTGTCGCGTTACGGCAATGATCTGATCGTGAATATCAGGGCGATCTCGGGTCCGGTCGGCGCGGCTGTTATCGAGATTGTGCGCTATATGCCGCAGCAAACCGTTAATATTCGCGCTGGAGAAAATGCCGGACGCAAGATCGTCTACACCAATATCGTCACCGACTGGCAGCCAATGGCGCAATGGAATGGCCGCACTGGTCTCACGCTTAAAACCACAATCACCGGCACTGATCCGGTGGTGATTCTGGTGCAGTCCAAGGATTACGGCCCGATTATCGCGGCGAAAGTCCTGCGTTAAAAAGTTCTGCGCTAAATTACGCGCATCAAAGCCCTGCAACCCAAAAACCAGGCGCAGGTTTCCCGCCGGTCCACGTCATTTCTCCGGTATCAGCCCGCGCGGCGCAAATCGTAAGACCAGCAATAGAATACCCCCCATGGTGATCAGGCGCATATACGCCGCCGAGTTCAGCAAATGCTGACGTAACAGGCTGTCGTCGGGCATGGAGTAGGTGACCAAATCCATCAGCGCCAGACCAACCGGCTCGACCTCGATCCACAAGAACCAGATCAAGAACCCGCCGAGCACCGAGCCCCAGTTATTGCCAGACCCGCCGACAATCACCATCACCCAGATCAAAAAAGTAAAGCGCAAGGGCTGGTAAGAGCCGGGCGTGAGCAGACCGTCAAGCGAGGTCATCATTGCCCCGGCAATTCCGAGCACGGCAGAGCCGAGAATGAACACCTGCAAATGGCGACGCGTGACGTCCTTGCCCATGGCCTCGGCGGCTTCTTCATTGTCGCGAATGGCGCGCATCATTCGCCCCCAAGGCGACCTGAGCGCCTTTTCCGACAGCCACATGATGATGGCCAGAACGATGGTGAACAAGATTGCATAGCTGATTTTTACATAAAGCGAGGAGGCATCGACCACGTTCAACCCCAGCCAATCCGCCGCCGCGCGAAAGCTTTCGCTGGCCTGCAGATCGACCTCATATGCGGTGGGGCGGGGGATGCCATTGACATTCTTGACCCCGCGCGTCAGCCAATCCTCGTTTTTAATCACAGCGATAATGATTTCGGCAATGCCAAGCGTGGCAATCGCCAGATAATCGGAGCGCAGGCCAAGCGACACTTTGCCAATGATCCACGCCACACCTGCCGCCAGCAGCCCGCCAACAATCCAACTGAACAGGATCGGTAGGCCAAGCCCGCCGAGATAGCCTTCGCCCGCCGGATTAACCTTTTCAATCGCCGAGACAGCGGGGTCAAACAGCGCCCGAAACAGGAAAAAGCCGCCGATCAGTATTACTGCGGTGGCCAAGCTGCGCGCGCCCCCCTGTTGCATCCTTTTCCAAAGCTGGACGGCCACTACGATGATGACCACCGCCGCCAGAAGTGCTAAGAATATCCCGACGCCGCCAACCCGCCACGCCTCGCGAACGGGAGGCATCGAGGTGATCACCGCGCCAACCCCGCCAAGGGCGACAAACCCCATAGTGCCAACCGAAAACAGCCCGGCATAGCCCCACTGGATATTGACCCCGAGTGCCATGATCGCCGAAAGCAGACACAGGTTCAAAAGCCCGAATGCCACGGCCCAGCTTTGCAAAAAGCCAACCATGATCAACAGCGCAAAGACCATCGCGAACAAGAGGATGTTGCGGATATTCATACCGATTGCCCTTTGAAAATGCCGGTGGGTCGAAACAGCAAGACCAGAATAAGGATCGAGAACGACACCGCGAATTTATAGTCGGTGGACAAAAGCTGTACCAAGGAATTGGGCGCGAGATCGGTGGGCAGCAAATAGCCCAGCACCTTTTTAAACGGATAAGTGATGGCGACTTCGGAAAATGCGATGACAAAACCGCCAGCGATTGCGCCTAAAGGATTGCCAAGCCCGCCAACGATTGCCGCCGCGAACATAGGTAGCAAAAGCTGGAAATAGGTGAACGGCTTATAGGATTTATCCAGCCCGTAAAGTGTCCCTGCGATGGTTGCCAAGATGGCCACGAGTATCCACACGATGGTCACCACCCGCTCGGGATTGATGCCCGAAAGCAGCGCCAGATCCTCGTTGTCGGAAAATGCGCGCATGGATTTTCCGGTGCGGGTGCGGTTCAAAAACCAAAACAGCGCCACCACGACGACGACCGCGGTGACGACGGTGATGCCTTGGCTGACCTTGATC
>CAYPUW010000180.1:0-5014 GCA_964413925.1 uncultured Rhodobacter sp.
GAAACCACGTAATCTGCAAGGTCGATCATAAGATTGCGCAGCCGAGTTTCGGGCAATTGCCTGATTGCGGATTTGGCGCGCTCGGCCCAGAAAACCGCATCGTCACGGGTGGCCTCCAACGCCCCGTGCTGGCGCATCAACTCCATCGCCCGCTGCAGATCGCCGTCTTCTTGGCACCCGTCCTCAATCACGCGCGACCAGAATTCACGCTCGGTCTCGTCGGCTTCCGCGATCGCCTTGATCAGGGGCAGCGTCAGCTTGCGCTCGCGAAAATCATCGCCAGTATTCTTGCCAAGATTGGTGCTTGAGCCGCCGTAATCCAACAAATCGTCAACGATCTGAAAGCTGATCCCCAGCGCGTCGCCATACTCTCTCAGCGCATTGATATGTGCGGGCGGGGCCTTGGCGATCACGCCACCAACCTCGCATGCGGCCGCAAACAGCGCGGCGGTTTTCCCGCGCACCACCTGCAAATATATCTCCTGATCGGTGCGCAAATCCTGCGCTGCCGTCAGTTGCAAAACCTCGCCCTCCGCAATGGTTGCCGAAGCGTTGGCCAAAATATCGAGCACCCGAAAAGAGCCGGTTTCGACCATCAACTGAAACGCGCGTGAAAACAGATAATCCCCCACCAGAACCGAGGATTTATTGTCCCACATCAGGTTCGCGGTCGGTCTGCCACGCCGCTGCGCGCTTTCGTCGACAACGTCGTCATGAAGCAGGGTTGCGGTGTGAATAAACTCGACCGTCGCCGCCAAATGAACATGAAACGGCCCGTCATATCCGCAAAGCGTGGCCGAGGCGAGCGTCAGCAAAGGGCGCAATCGCTTGCCTCCGGCCTCGATCAGATGGGCCGTGACCTCGGGAATTCGCGGCGCGTTTTTAGAGACCATGCGCGCACGAATAAGTGTGTCGACCGCGCGCATCTCTTCGCCGAGGAGCATGGCGAGGTCTTCGTGCGGTTTTGTGGCGGTTGCGATCTGATCCATCCGATTGTCCTTATCTCCTCGACAAGCGGTCCCGCGTGCCGTTTACTTTGCGCATGAAAGAATTGTTACGAACCAATGACCCGACGATCATCGCGTTTGCCAAAGCTTTGCTACGCGGCGAAGGTATAGACTGCTTTGAATTGGACGTCCATATGAGCGTGCTTGAAGGATCAATCGGCGTGATGCCCCGCCGCTTGATGGTGATCGGCCCAGATTTGTTCCGCGCATCGGCGGTGATGCGCGACAATGGCATCGCGGTTGCACATCAATAACGGATTTTGAATGGATTTTGATGGTGATTCCCTGACCCGCGATCGGTTTCTGGATGGTGCATTAACGATCTTGCAGCCTCGCGATGGCTACCGCGCGGCGACCGATCCGGTGTTGTTGGCGGCGGCGGTGAAAGCTGCGCGTGACCAAAGCGTGTTGGAGCTTGGTTGCGGCGTAGGTGTGGCCGCCCTATGTTTGTGGAAACGGGTCGGTTTGCGCGATCTGACCGGGGTCGAAATACAGCCCGACTATGCGGCCATCGCTGCCGAGAATGCACGTCTGAACGGTGCCGAGCTGCATGTTCTTTGCGCCGATATCACCGCTCTGCCGCAAGAAATAATCGCGCGCTCTTATGATCACGTGATGATAAATCCGCCGTTTTTTGGCGCAAATAATGGCACGCGGGCAACGAATAGTGGCCGCGAGACCGCTTTTCGCGAGATGACACCATTGTCGTCTTGGATCGACACAGGCATCAAGCGGCTGAAACCAAAGGGTTTTTTGACCATAATTCACCTTGCGGAGCGTTTGCCCGAAATACTTGCGCTTATGCATGGCCGTCTTGGCGATATCGAGGTGAAGCCGCTTACATCTCGATCCGGCAAGGCGGCCAGCCGGATAATCTTACGGGGCAAGAAAGGCGCTCGTGGCCGTTTTTTGCTCCATGCTCCGCTGGTGATGCATCAGGGTCAGGCCCATGACGCCGACCGCGACAGCACCACCTATGACGCGCGTTTGATCCTGCGCGCAGGCGAGGCGCTTGAGTTTTAACATTACATGAGATTTACACGCGTAGATTGATCTGCTATGGGTGATCTTCCTCTTATGGGCATGATCGGGTCCTGAATGCAAAGCGGTGTCTTTCTTATCCTTCTGTCGATGTCGCTCACCCCGCTTGGAGATGGGCTGTCCAAATATCTCGGCCAGACCCAGTCGCCCTTTTTCATTGTGTTTCTGCGCTATTTTGTGGCGGGAGTGATCGCCGTTATTGCCGCGCGCGCAACCGGAACCCCGCTGGAGTTCCCACGCCATGGTCGCGCAGGTTTGATCGTTCGCACAGCGTTGGTGATGGCGGCGATGACGTTGCTGATCGTCGCGTTGACCCTCATTCCGTTGGCCCATGCGGTTGGTGGATTTTTAATAGCGCCGATTGTGGCCATGCTGATTTCGGTCTGCTTTTACGGCGAGAAACTGACACCGGCGCGCCTGTCTGGTGCGGCGATAAGCCTGCTCGGGGCAGTTTTGATCCTGCTTCCGGGCGCTGAATTTGAGGTTGGAATGTTGATTGCCCTGATGGGAGGCGTGCTCTTGGGGGCGTTTTTGGCGTTAACGCGACAGGCAAAAAATCAGCTCAACGCCATGTCGACATTGACGGTGCAATGCCTGATGGGCTCGGCGATGTTGTTGCCACTTGCCGCCTCTGGCATGATGCGTTTTCACGCGTCACTAATCTGGCCCGCCCTCGGTCTGGGCGGGATAACGGCGGCGACCCATTTGTTAACGGTTTTGGCGTATCAGCGCGCCGATTCAGCACGTCTCGCCCCGTTTTTCTACTTTAATCTGGTCGCCGCCATCGTAGTTGGGCTGGTCTGGTTCAACGAAATTCCCAACGGCGCGGCGATTTTCGGCCTGTTTGCGATTATATTTGGCGGTCTAGTCAGCCTTATGCGCAGCCCGAACTTTGCGTTTGCGATCAAAGACAAACGCCAAACTCCTTACGATGCGGGTGGCCGAAACCCGCTTAGATCGGGAAAATCCGAGATGAAGAATTGATGACACGACTCAAAATCTGTGCTGGAATACCTATGTACAGTTCAGGCAACATCAAACCGAGGAGACTAACATGAGCTTGAGTTCACATCTTCAGGAACTCCAGAGAAAACACGAAACCCTCTCCAAAAAAGTTGAAATGGCCCAGCGAAGTCCGGGTCACAGCAACCTTGAGATCGGTGAAATGAAGAAGCAGAAGCTCAAACTAAAAGAAACCATAGAACGAATGCAATTGGCGTAACTCGCGCGTAAATTGGCTTATTGGTTAGAGGGCTGGCGGAACTTGCTGGCTCTCGCCGCCAAAATTGCGCCCATCGTGATTAATCCGGCAGCCCCCAGCAATACCATGCTTGGCTGAGCCAGTCCGGCTGCGATCAAGACCAAGGTCGATAGAAGCGGGGCCGCGTATGAGGCTACTCCCAGCAACTGGACATTACCTTTTTTCATGCCAATATCCCATAAATAAAAGGCCAAACCGACCGGCCCAAGTCCCAAAAGTAGCACCGAGAACCAGCCCGTGGCGTCAACAGGCCATCGGGTTTGTTCAAACACGAAATGGGCCAAGGTCGCCAAAACCGCAGTGGCGATGCAAAAATATGCAACGATCCCTGTGGGGGTTTTGTGAGCGCGACGGCTCAGCACCGAATAGCCCGACCAAGTCAGCGCACAAAGAACGGCCAGCCCGTATCCGGCCAGGAATGCGCGCGAAAACCCACCGCCTCCGCTCAAAATCAGCAACGCCGCGCCAGCCAGTGAAATGAGCGCACCAATCACATGACCTGCACGCAAGGTTTCTCCCGGTAACAAGCCCGAAAATAACACGATCAGCAATGGCCAGAGATAAGCGATCAGCCCTGCTTCGGCGGCGGGGGCCAGACGCAGGGCGGAAAAATACAGAAAATGATAGCCAAATAATCCGCCGATGCCCAAGGCCCAAACCCGCCAACCCGCTCCGCGCAGGACCGTTCGCAGGGACTTTGTATGCCAAAGCCAGACCAAACCAATGCCGCCGCCGACAGAAAAGGCCATAGCGCTCAGTTGAAACGGGGGAACCGGGGTGGTTTTGACGGTCAGAAACGCCAGTAGCGACCAAAGTAGAACCGCGACAAAGCCGATAGCGGTCGCGCGGGGCTGTTTCACTGCTGGCTCCGATATTGGTTAACGCCGCCGGTTAGATGACATACTGTCCGCCATTGGCGGTGAGGGTCGAACCATTGATGAAACCAGCCTCGTCTGACGCCAAAAACACCACGCATCGCGCAATTTCCGAAGGCTCGCCAAGTCGGCCAACCGGAATTTGGGCAATAATGTTTTCGCGTACTTTCTCGGGCACCGCCATCACCATATCGGTGGCGATATAGCCGGGGCAAATTGCGTTAACGGTGATACCTTTGAAAGCACCTTCTTGCGCCAACGCCTTGGTAAAGCCTAAATCTCCGGCCTTGGCCGCGGAGTAATTAGCCTGACCCATCTGGCCTTTTTGGCCGTTGATTGAGGAGATATTGATGACGCGGCCAAAGGCGCGCGCGCGCATGCCGCTCCAAATCGGATGGGTCATGTTGAACAATCCGTCAAGATTGGTGCCGATCACCTCGGACCATTGCTGACGGGTCATTTTATGAAACATCCCGTCGCGGGTGATCCCGGCGTTGTTCACCAGAATGTCGATCGGGCCGAGCTCCGCTTCGACTTTGCCAATCCCCTCGACGCAGGCGTCGTAATCGGCAACCGACCACTTATAGGTGGCGATGCCGGTTTTGCGCGTGAATTCCGTGGCCGCATCGTCGTTGCCCGCATAGGTTGCCGCGACCGTATAGCCGGCCTCGTTGAGGGCGTTTGAAATCGCGGCACCAATGCCGCGTGATCCGCCGGTTACCAGTGCAACTCTTGCCATTTTGGTGTCCTTTTCGTGGGTCTGTGGCTGGTTTTCCGGGGCTCTTTAGCGCGATTTGCCCCGGAATAGGGTTGCGAATTGGGCATGTCTG
>CAYPUW010000181.1:0-3482 GCA_964413925.1 uncultured Rhodobacter sp.
TACAATACTTTTCCCCAGACTTATCCACAGAATTAGTGGACAGAATTTTTCTTGAAATCACACGGCAAATAGAGAACAGCACTCAAAGAATCACGTATACTGGCAACCGATGACCGACCCAAACGACAGCGCGAACTATGACGAAGAAGGCTCAACCCCTGATAATGGCGCGCGCCTGATCGGCCATGAATGCGTGCGCGCCTATCTCAAAACCCTCGACGATTCGCCCGGCGTTTATCGCATGCTCGACGAAAAAGGCGCGGTTCTTTACGTTGGCAAGGCGCGCGCGCTTAAGAAACGCGTGTCCAACTACGCCAAACCCACCGGACACACCGCCCGCATCGCGCGGATGATCTCGGCCACCACCTCGATGATGTTTCTCACCACCAAGACCGAAACCGAGGCGCTGTTGCTTGAGCAAAACCTGATCAAACAGCTCAAGCCGCGCTACAATGTGCTGCTGCGCGACGACAAGAGTTTTCCCAATATTCTGGTTTCGCGCACCCACGAGTTTCCCCAGATTAAAAAGCATCGCGGCAAGCGCAGCGAGGCGGGCGATTACTACGGTCCCTTCGCCTCGGCCACCGCCGTCAACCGCACGCTCAACCAGTTGCAGCGGGTGTTTTTGCTCAGAAACTGCACCGATGCGGTGTTTTCGGCGCGCACCAGACCGTGCCTGCTTTACCAGATCGCGCGCTGCTCCGCACCTTGTGTGGGTCGGATAAGTCTCAAGGATTATAACGACTTGGTTGATGACGCCACCAGCTTTCTCTCTGGCCGCTCCACCAAAATTCAGGCCGATCTTGCCGCCAATATGGCCGCCGCCAGCGCCGCGTTGGAGTTTGAGCGCGCCGCCGCCCTGCGCGACCGCATCCGCGCTCTGACCCAGGTTCAATCCTCTCAAGGCATCAATCCCCAAGGCGTCGCCGAGGCCGATATTATCGCGCTTCATCAAGAAGGCGGCCAAGCCTGCGTTCAGGTTTTCTTCATTCGCGCCCACCAAAACTGGGGCAATCGCGCCTATTTTCCGCGCACCGGATCAGGCGCCGATGCGCCCGAATTGCTCGAGGCATTTCTGGGCCAGTTCTATTCAAACCGCCCACCGCCACGCATGATCCTGATGTCAAACCAGATCGAAAACCCCGATCTGATGCAGCAGGCCCTCAGCGAGAAACTTGGCCGCAAGGTCACGCTTTTGGTGCCTCAGCGCGGCGAAAAAGCCGAGCTGATCGAGAACGCCCATCGCAACGCCCGCCAGTCCCTTGGCCGCCGCTTGGCCGAGACAACCGCGCAGGCCAAGCTCTTGACCGCTCTTGGCGAAACGCTCAATCTCGCCGCCCCGCCCACCCGGATCGAAGTCTATGACAACTCCCATATCCAAGGTGCGCACGCGGTTGGCGCGATGATCGTCGCGGGGCCAGAGGGCTTCATCAAATCCGCCTACCGCAAGTTCAACATCAAGGGCGAGGACATCACGCCGGGCGATGACTTCGCCATGATGAAAGAGGTGATGTCGCGCCGCTTCATGCGCCTGCTCAAAGAAGACCCCGACCGCAAAAGCGAGAACTGGCCTGACCTGTTGTTGATCGACGGCGGGGCCGGGCAGGTCTCGGCTGTCGCCTCCATCATGGCCGAGCTTGGCATCACCGACGTGCCGTTCATCGGCGTGGCCAAAGGCGAGGATCGCGATGCTGGCAAAGAGGAGTTTTACCGCCCGAACCAGCGCCCCTTTGCCCTTCGCCACAACGACCCCGTGCTTTATTTCATCCAACGCATGCGCGACGAGGTCCACCGTTTCGTCATCGGGGCGCATCGCAAAAAGCGCTCCAAGGCCATCGGTGCGACCCCGCTTGACGACGTGCCGGGCGTCGGCTCCACACGAAAACGTGCATTGCTTGCGCATTTTGGGTCGGCCAAGGCGGTTTCACGCGCCGGTTTGCCTGATTTGAAATCTGTTCAGGGTATTTCCAACACTCTGGCACAAACCATACATGACTACTTCCATGCGCGGGGCTGACAGGTTAGTTTCAACGCAAATATTAACGAAACGGACCCCCACATGCGCCAATCCATTCCCAACGCCCTGACCATCTTCCGCCTGCTCGCGGCTCCGGCTTTCGTCGCGATTTACGAGATCCTGCCGCGCCCGTTTGCCGATTGGGCCGCCCTTGCGCTGTTTGTGACCGCCGCCTTCAGCGACTTTCTCGACGGCTATCTGGCGCGTCGTTGGCAGCAAGTGACCAAGTTTGGCCGGATGATGGACCCCATCGCCGACAAAGCCATGACCGTTCTGGCGCTGGTGATGCTGATGATCTTGCTGCTTCAGGGCAATCGCACCATTGTTTACCCCGCTGAAACCAATTTTCTAATCGGTGATTGGATATTGGTGACCCCGATCATGATCATCATTTTCCGCGAGATTTTCGTCTCGGGCCTGCGCGAGTTCGTTGATACCGGATCAAGCGATCTGGCCGTAACCGGTCTTGCCAAATGGAAAACCGCGATCCAAATGCTGGCGATTATCACCCTGATTGTGTTCTTTGTATTCGAGAATTATCTGGTGGTTTTATCCTTCGCGATGGAGCGCAGCTTCGTTGCCGATGTTCTAAAGGGGATCGAGCCGGACGAGTTCGGCCTGCGCTGGAAATACGCCGGTTGGGTCTATACCTATAATATCGGTTTTGGCCTGCTATGGCTTGCCGCGACCCTGACTTTGTGGACCGGCATCGACTATTTCCTCAAAGCGTTGCCCCTGATCCGGGACCAAAAACCATGACCCTCGATCTGGTCTATTTCGCGTGGGTGCGCGAGCGTATCGGCCTGCCCAAAGAGCGCGTTGACACCAGCGCTGCCACCGTTTCCGACCTGATCGACCAGCTTCGCGCGCGAGAGGACCGCTACGCGCTGGCGTTTTGTGATCTTGACGCGATCAGGGTGGCGGTGGACCAAACCCTTGTCGAGCTTGACGCGCCACTGGCAAATGCCCGTGAAGTGGCATTTTTCCCGCCCATGACCGGCGGTTGAAATGACCGTACGCATAGAGGCAGAGCCGTTTGATCTTGCCACCGAACTGGCCACGTTCGGCCACGGAGCGGGCGCAATTGTCACCTTCACCGGACTGGTTCGTGACCTGCCCGAAGGCGGGCTGATCCATATGGAGGTTGAGCATTACCCCGCCATGACCACGCAGGCAATCGAGGCAATCGAAGCCGAGGCCCGCACCCGCTGGCCTCTCAGCGATTGTCTGATCATCCACCGCTTTGGCCGCTTGGTGCCGGGCGCACAAATCATGATGGTCGCCACCGCCTCCCCCCACCGCCAAGCGGCGTTTGAGGCGGCTGAATTCCTGATGGACTACCTAAAATCCCGCGCGCCGTTCTGGAAAAAAGAGGTCACAGCCTCAGGCGAAAGCTGGGTTGACAGCGCAACCAAAGACGAGGATGCGCTTAAACGCTGGTAGGCCCGCCAGTCATGCGATGAGG
>CAYPUW010000181.1:3582-5005 GCA_964413925.1 uncultured Rhodobacter sp.
ACCAAAGACGAGGATGCGCTTAAACGCTGGTAGGCCCGCCAGTCATGCGATGAGGCCCGCGCCCGGACCGGCTTGCGGCAGGTCCAAACGGTTTTAACGTCGGGGTGTTTTTGCCGCATTAAAGGCCCAGTCCCCTATGGGTTCTGACCCTAAGACGTTTCCTCAATATAAGCGCGCAGCTCCTCGGCCTCGCACCGGGCTGCCCCCAGACCTTCCATCGCTGCTTCCAGCTCGGCTTGGGTTTGCCCGAGCTTGCCCGACAACTCCGCCTCGCGCGACTGCATATAGCTGATCGCCTCATCACGGGTCTCTTCGGCCTCGTGCAGCGCGCTGGCCATGTGGTCAAGCTCGGCCACATTGGCCGTGTCGATCCGGTTGAACCGCCGGAAAACCCAATGCCCAGCCCAGCCCAGCAAGAAGGCGGCGAACAGGATCAGCGCCGTGATCAATACAAGCTCAGTTCTGCCCATGTTTTGCATCCTTTTTGGTTTTGTCGGCCGGTTTGACCTCGTCCTTATGCGCCGGATCAGCGGCCACGCCATTCACCACACCATCGTTCGCCTTTGGAGCGACGGGGGGCGGCGCATCCTTGTTCACCAGCCGGAACGTAATCCGCCGGTTGGTCTTGCGTCCTTCTTCGGTCTTGTTATCGGCGATAGGATTGCTTTCGCCATAACCCTTGGCGCTTAGATTTGTGGTCAGAACCTCAAGGCTCAGCAGCATATCCAGCACCGACTCTGCGCGCGACTGGCTCAGGGTCTGGTTCATGGTTTCACGCCCCTGACTGTCGGTATAGCCACCAATTTCCATCGGTACTTCGGTACAATCGGTCATGGCTTCGGCGATCTTTTCAACCACCTTAATTCCAGCAATATCAATAGAGGTAGAGGACGGCGCAAAGGTGATCTGCCCTTTCGCAAGGATGGCATTGACCCTGTCGACACATTCCTGCGGCGTCGGCGGCACCACGGTTTTGTTCAACGCCTCGTCATAAGTCACATTGATCTTATAGCGCGCCGCATCGCCGATTTTGGTCGACAGCAGCTGGGTGATCTCGGTCTTGGCCTCGGGCCGATCGGCGATGCCGCGCAGATCCAGCATATCGGGATGCACCACCAGAACGCCGTTGCGCAGCAGATCGAGCGCCTCCAATCCGGCAAGCACCCGCAGCGGCCAGCCATCAGGCAGCGACGGGTCGAGCCGCGTGGTATCAGAAACATTCTCCCCGCCAAACAAAGACTTGGCGAATATGTTCACAGAGGTCTTGGTGCGATCATCGCGCAGTCGCCCGCGCAGTTGCACAAGGTTCTCGGGGCTTTTGGTGGCCAGAAACTCCTTAACCTCAACCGCCGCCTTTTGCCCCTCGATCACCGGCTTGGGCGGCAAAACCGCGCGCACCGAAAACACATCCGGCAGCGCTTGC
>CAYPUW010000182.1:0-5000 GCA_964413925.1 uncultured Rhodobacter sp.
GGTTTGCGTCCGTTGGCGGCTGTATCGGCAATGACGTTCACGGCAAAAACCACCACGGCGTCGGCAGTTTTGGCCAGCATGTTTTGTCGATTGATCTCTTGGGCGCGAACGGACGTATGCGCATGATCTCGCCCGAAACCGCTCCTGAGTTGTTTGCTGCCACCATCGGTGGCCTTGGGCAGACCGGCATCATCGTTTCGGCGAAAATCAGGCTGGTACCTTGCGCGTCCGAAGTTATGAGCGTGCGCGAAACCCGCGTTGATAATCTCGCAGAGTTTCTCGCTTTGTTTGAACAATCAAACGCCAGCTACAGCGTTGGCTGGATTGACGCCACCGCCACGGGCGCAAACCTCGGGCGAGGCATTCTGGAGGAGGCCGAGATCAGCGACCACGGCGATCCGATCCCGCTTAAGCGCGCCAGATCCATACCCAAGGACGCACCAAGCTTTTTTCTGGCGCCACCTGTCGTGCGCCTGTTCAACCACTTTTATTTGCGCCGCGTTCCGCTTGAGGGCCGAACGGTTGATCGCGCGATGCAAGATTTCTTTTTCCCGCTGGATCGAATTCACAACTGGAACCGGCTTTACGGAAAACCGGGATTTCACCAGTTTCAATGCGTGGTGCCAGAGGGGGCTGCGCGCGAAACCGTGGCACGGATGATGGGGTTGATCGCAAGCTCTGGCCTTGCCTCGCCATTGGCTGTGATCAAACGGCTTGGCGAGGGTCACGGCGGGCTGATGTCTTTTCCCATGGCTGGCGTCACTCTGGCGGTTGATTTTCCCAATCGCGCCAAAGCCGCCGCGCTGATCGGCGAGCTTGAGGAGATGGCGCTCGCGGCAGGGGGGCGGATTTATCTGGCCAAGGACTCGCTTGCCAGCGGGGCGATGATCGCGGCTATGTATTCTGAATTGCCGGAGTTTCAGCGCGTTGCGAACAACGCCGACAAGGATCATTTGTTTGAAACCGACCTGACGCGGCGGCTGAATTTGCGGGGGGCATTATGAAACAAACGTGGTTAATACTCGGGGCCAGCTCGGCCATGGCGCGTGCTTTTGCGCGCAACGTGGCCTCTGAAGGGGCGGATGTGTTTCTGGCCGGTCGCGACATGGACGATCTTGGCCGCATGGCCACCGATTGCTGTCTTCGCGGGGCTAAAACTGCTGAGGCGGTTCGGTTTGATTGCCGCAAACCGGCCGGTTTTGGCGCGATTTATGATCGCCTTGCGCTTCAGGATGGCGTCTTAAACGTCGCGGTTTTTGTCGGCTCGATGCCCGAGCAAAGCGATATCGACGCCGATCCCTCGCTGATCGATGCGACTGTCATCGACAGCTTCACCGGCCCGGCGCGGTTCTTGCAGGGATTTGCACCGTTGATGGAGGCCAGAGGCTCTGGCACAATTGTTGGCGTCGGCTCGGTCGCCGGAGATCGGGGCCGCATCGGCAATTACGTTTACGGCGCGGCAAAGGCCGGATTTGCCACCTATCTTGCGGGCTTGCGCAACCGTCTGACCCGTGCGGGCGGGCATGTAGTGACGGTAAAACCGGGCTTTGTCGACACGGCAATGACCTGGGGCTTGCCCGGAATGTTTCTGGTCGCCGGCCCTGACGATGTGGCGCGCGATATCCTCAAAGCGGTCAAAAAACAGCGCAACACCATCTATACGCCGTTTTTCTGGCGCTACATCATGCTGATCATCACCCATATCCCGGAAATGATTTTCAAGAAGATGTCGGTGTAAACAAATCTACCCGCTACCCGCCGCCGTGAACATCACCGTCAGCGTCAACGCAATCAGCGCCAGCCCGTATTTATCGCGCATGGCAAACACAATCGGGTCGTAATCCTGTTTGCCCTGCCAGCCGAGCACAATCATTCGAATGAGCCATCCAGCAATCGGAACCAGCGCCAGCCATAGCTGCCAGACATTGTGATAAAGTAAGCCCGCGGCACTGGTGAAGCTATAGAGAAAGAACGCCAGCAACGCGCCAAACGTGCCAAGCCCCGCGACATTGAGCAAATCAGAGCGGTCCGTGCGCCCATATCCCCGCCCCGGCAAGCGCTCGTCGCTTGTGGCCAATGCAAGCTCGGTCAGCCGCTTCACACACCCAAGGGTGATGAATGTGGGGAAAATGAACGCAACCAGAAACCCTGTCGCCAGCACCTTGGCCGCAACCGCCCCCGCAATCACCCGCAAGGTATAAAGACCGGCTAGCGTGGCGATATCCACCCAGCGCATCCGCTTGAGCTTTAGCGAATAAGCCAGCGAAAGCGTCATATAGAGGGCCACAATCCCCAGCATTGGTAGGCTGATGGCAAATGCAAGCGCCAGCGCAAATACGCCAAGACAAGCCCCGGCCAGCATCCCGACACCGATGGGCACCGCTCCCGAGGCAAAGGGGCGGTTTTTCTTGGTGGGGTGCAGACGATCCGCCTCCAGATCGAGCAGGTCGTTAACGATATAGATGCTCGACGCGGCGGCGCTATAGGCAATGAGGGCCACAAACACGATCAGAAATCCAGCGGCCTCAAACTGGTGCGCGGCGATTAGCGGCAGAAATAGCAGCACGTTTTTGACCCATTGATGCGGGCGAAAAGCGCGCAGCAAATCACGCGCACGCCACGAGCCGACGATCTCTTCGACATTGGCACCTTTGGCGGCAAGTGCGCTGGCGATGTTTGGGTACTCACCGACTATAATGGCGTTTTCGGCGGCCTCCCAAACCGGCAGATCGACAGCACTGTCGCCCGCGTAATCAAATCCGCCCTGTCCAAAAGCCGTCACCAAAGCCTGCGCTTTGCGCCGCCCAGTCAAATTGGTCTGCCCGTCCGAGCCAAATGCGATTTGGGAAAACCCGTGATCCTTTGCGAGCTGACGTACCAAAGTTATGTCCGAACCCGAGGCCAGCACAATCTCGCGACCGCGCGACTTTGAGCGATGGGCCAGCTCGGTGATTTCGGGGTTTATTGGCAACAGATCCGTGCGCAGCTCTGCCAACTCGGCAAGGCGCTGCTTCAGTTTCGCCCGGTTCGAAAAATGGCGCAAGCAACATGAAAGGCAATCAATCGGTGCGCGCCCGAGTGCTTGCCAGAAGGTCTCAAGCAACAAATCAGTCTTGAGCAACGTTCCGTCCACATCAAGCACGAGCGGCGTGATCGTCGATTTAGCATCGGTCATTTGCTGGGGTCCTTAAGAGCGAAAACGCAGCCGTCGGAAAACAACTCAGGCGGAGTCAGGCAGAGAGCGCGCGCGACCCCGAACGCCGCAACCACCCTTGGGACATAGGCCCGCGTTTCAGCAAATGGCGGAACGCCCTCGTTGCTGGCAACCGCCGCCTCGCCTGCATTATAGGCGGCAAGCGCCAAAATCGGGTCATTGTCATATTGCGTGAGCAGGGTCGCGAGATAGGAAACCCCAGCACGAATATTTTGCACCGGATCAAACGGATTGCTCGCGCCAAAACGCGCGGCGACTTGAGGCGTGATCTGCATCAAACCAACCGTTCCTTTATTGCTGGCAACCTCGGCATGGCCTTCCGATTCTATGCCGATCATCGCCAACACCAGCGCGGGGGATATGTTTTTGCCGATAGTTGCCAGTAAAATATCGTTGCCAAACGAGAGCGATATCTGGCGAAACCTCTCAAGGCTTGGCGTGTTCATGGCGTAACCCGGCGGTTTTTGCACCAGTTGATCAGAGGCGGCCTTGAACCGACCGGGACCGGCCGCGGCTAGATCGGTGGAAATATCGCGCCAAAACCACTCGCTCAGATCGGTTCTGTCGCCCGGGACCGAGGTAATGGCGACTTTGGCCGAGGCCTTTGGCGGCTGAACCTGAATTGTGATCAGCTTCTTTGTCCCCTTTACGGGTGGCTTTACCAGCCGAAAGGTAAAATCTTTGAACGGTTCTGCCCCAAAAGCCGGACTAAACACCAGCAACGCCGCAATAATCAGGGCCTGCCCCACCTTTGATCTTTCACCTATCACTGCTCAATCATCTCATTTTCACTGTCATTATCTCCTGTTTGCCAAAGATGGTTCGCAAAAACCAGTGAAATGGCCGCGTTTTTTGTGGCAGAACCGACATAATTAGCTGGTTCCCCTCAACCAAAATGGGCTGTATGCATGTTTACTACCACCTAACTCCTTGTTTTGTATTAATAACTAAAGTTTTCTCCAATTTCTCTAAACTTGGGCGATTTTTTCATTTGCCAGCCAAACTCTTGCCCCAATTAAACGGCCATATAGTCCCATGTTGAAACGGTGAGTTGGTAACAAACGAAACAACCAAGTCGAAAAAAACCGGAGCAGCATGAAGTGGAAAACGAACAGAAACCTTTGGAGGGACCAAAAATGTTCAATCTTGTGAAAAACTTTAAAAATGACGAATCCGGCGCAGTAACAGTTGACTGGGTTGTTTTGACCGCAGCCATCGTTGGCCTGGGCATTGCCGTTCTGGCAGCCGTATCAAGCGGCGTTAACAACCTGTCCAGCGACGTTCAGACTCAGTTGTCTGGCCAAGCTATCTCGACCACATTCTAAGACTTACAGTCTTAACACTTAAGGGAGCCGCGTTGCATAGCGCGGCTCCTTTCTTATTTTATCAACATTTTGAATCAATCCGATAAAATTTACCGAATTTCCATCATTTTGCCCCATTCATGTCATTGATTGAAACCACGGGCCGGTGGCGAGACTGATCCGGCCTGCAAATGACGGAAAACATATGCAAACGCAGGTTCGGAAATACGTGTCCAACGACACTGGTGCAGTAACGGTTGATTGGGTTGTTCTTGTCGGGTTCACGATCGCGCTGGCAATCTCGGTCGCAACGGCACTTGCCCCCGAACTGAAGAAAACTGGAGTTGACATTGTTTCAAGCGCGGACATCTCTACGAATTTTTGAATTGGGTTTTGCCGCGCGATGTGCAATTAACGTTACAAAAGATACAAAAAACCAGATCTTGAGCAGTCGATCAAAGGTTAAGTTATGCGCATAATGT
>CAYPUW010000183.1:0-4994 GCA_964413925.1 uncultured Rhodobacter sp.
AAAAACCTTTGATATGATCGTAATCGGAGCCGGTCCCGGAGGCTATGTTGCGGCTATTCGCGGCGCACAGCTTGGCCTGAAGGTCGCGATTGTCGAGCGCGAGCATATGGGGGGGATTTGCCTTAACTGGGGCTGTATTCCCACCAAAGCGTTGCTGCGCTCTGCCGAAGTTTTTCATCTGATGGAGCGGGCGGGCGAGTTTGGGCTTAGGGCCGACAAGATCGGGTTTGATCTGGCGGCGGTGATAAAACGCTCGCGCGGGGTTGCCGCACAGCTTTCCAGCGGCATTTCCCATCTAATGAAGAAAAACAAGATCACCGTTGTGATGGGGGAGGCCAAGTTTGCGGCCAAAAACGCCGTGACGGTGAGCACCAAAACTGGCGAAGAGACCCTTGGTGCCAAGTCGATTGTCATCGCGACCGGCGCGCGCGCGCGCGATTTGCCGGGGCTGGAGGCCGATGGTGATCTGGTTTGGGCCTATAAACACGCGCTGGTGGCCAAACGGATGCCGAAAAAACTGCTGGTGATCGGCTCTGGCGCTATTGGCATCGAGTTTGCGAGCTTTTTCAACACACTTGGGGCCGATACCACCGTGGTCGAGGTTCTGGATCGGGTTTTGCCGGTCGAGGACGCTGAAATTTCCAAATTCGCCAAAAAACAGTTTGTTAAGCAAGGCATGAAAATCCGCGAAAGCTCGATTGTCAAAAAACTCGACCGGGGCAAGGGCAAGGTCGTCGCGCATATCGAAAAAGACGGCAAAACCGAAACTCATGAGTTTGATACGGTGATTTCTGCAGTGGGAATTGTCGGTAATTGTGAAGGGCTGGGGCTGGAAGAAATAGGTGTCAAGATTGATCGCACCCATATCGTTGTTGACGAGTATTGTCGCACGGGCATTGACGGAATTTACGCGATTGGCGATATCGCTGGCGCGCCTTGGCTGGCGCATAAAGCCAGCCATGAAGGGGTGTGTGTGGCTGAGTTGATCGCTGGCGGACACCCCCATCCGGTGCGCCCCGAGAGCATTGCGGGCTGCACCTATTGCTATCCGCAAGTGGCCAGTGTCGGCTATAGCGAGGCCAAGGCCAAGGAGTTGGGATACGAGATCAAGGTCGGTCGGTTTCCGTTCATGGGCAATGGCAAAGCGATTGCTTTGGGCGAGGCAGAGGGCTTGGTCAAAACCATATTTGACGCCAAAACCGGCGAACTTTTGGGCGCGCATATGGTTGGGGCCGAAGTGACCGAACTGATCCAGGGCTATGTTATCGGTCGTCAGCTTGAAACCACCGAAGAGGATTTAATCAACACGGTATTTCCCCATCCGACCCTGTCAGAAATGATGCACGAGTCGGTTCTGGATGCGTTCGGGCGTGTGATACATATGTGAGCGGGTGTGGATTTTTGCCTTCGGCGAGGATATTTTCACCAATTGGAACAGGACGTTATCAGCTAAAGTCGTCACCGCCGGATTGCTGAAATGGTTTGACCAAATTGCCGAAACGGGTGAAGCGGCCTTCAAAGCTTAGATCGATCGAGCCGATTGGGCCGTGGCGTTGTTTGCCGATGACGATCTCGGCTTTGCCGTGCAGATGCTCCATCTCGTCTTGCCATTTCATCATCGCCTCGACGTCGTGGTCGCTGGGTTTTTCGCGCTCTTTATAATATTCTTCGCGGTAAACAAACATCACCACATCGGCGTCTTGCTCGATCGAGCCACTTTCGCGCAGGTCGCTGAGTTGTGGGCGCTTATCCTCGCGATTTTCGACCTGTCGCGACAATTGGGAGAGGGCAATCACCGGAATATCCAGCTCCTTGGCGATGGCTTTCAGCCCTTGGGTGATTTCGCTAACCTCGTTGACGCGACTGTCCTTGGCGGTGGCGGGGCGCACCAGTTGCAAATAATCAACGATCAAAACGTCGAGCCCATGTTGACGTTTCAGGCGCCGTGCGCGCGCGGCCAGCGCCGAGATCGGCAGGGCGGGGGTGTCGTCGATATAAAGTGGGCAGGATTCAAGTTTTTTGGCGGCTTCAACGAAACGGCGAAACTCGGTTTCGGTCATGTCACCACGGCGAATTTGTTCGGACGAAACCTCGGACGCTTCCGACAGAATTCGCGCCGCCAGTTGTTCGGACGACATCTCAAGCGAGTAAAATCCGACCACGCCGCCCTCAACCGCGCCCTCGCTGCCATCGTGACGTTTACCTTTTTTATAGGTTTTGGCGATATTATAGGCGATATTGGTCGCCAGCGCGGTTTTGCCCATGGACGGACGACCCGCCAAAATCAACAGATCGGATTTGTGTAAACCGCCGAGTTTCTTGTCCATATCGATCAGCCCGGTCGATATCCCTGCCATCCCGCCTTCGCGCTGATAGGCGGCGTTGGCCATGTTGACCGCGTCGGTAACCGCGTGAAGAAAGCTCTGGAACCCATTGTCAACGCTGCCTTGTTCGCCCAGTTGGTAAAGCTGTTGCTCGGCTTCGACGATCTGGTCTTTCGGCTCGGAATGGACCTCAACAAGGGCGGCTTTTTCGGCGATTTCTTGACCGATGGCGATCAGATCGCGGCGAATCGCCAGATCATAAATCATTTGCGCATAGTCACGCGCGGCAAAAACCGAGATTGCGGCCCCGGCGAGACGCGCTAAATAGGCCGGGCCACCAAGCTCTGCCAGACCGGGATCATCCTCGAAAAACGCTTTTAGCGTGACCGGCGAGGCCAACGCGTTTTTCTGTATCCGCTGGGCCGCAACATCAAAAATCCGCCCATGCACCGGATCAAAAAAATGCGCCTCGGTAATCAGGTTGGCGATCCGGTCATAAACGTCGTTGTTAACCATTAACGCGCCAAGCAGGGCCTGTTCTGCCTCGATATTATGAGGAAGCCCTATTGTCTCGGTTTCGTCGCCCTTAGGTTGTGCTTGTTGGTCCTGAATTGCGGTGATGCCGCTCATTTTATGCCTCTGATCTACCAGACTCGCCCAATCTAGGTATTTCAGATGTTAACGGTTTACGCAATTGGACAGCCCTGTGGAAATGCTGTGGATAAGCCGGTTTTGACTGAATTATTGTCCCAGAGCGGAGATGATTTTTGCAAAGTCCTGCGCCTTCAATGACGCACCGCCAACCAGACCGCCATCCACATTGGACACGCCGCTGATCTCGGTCACATTGCCGGGGTTCATGGAGCCACCATAGAGCAGCCTGACGTTAGCAGCCATATCGCCAAAGCGAACATTCAGGGTTTCTCGCATGAAATCATGTACTTGCTCAATATCCGTCAAAGTTGGAACCCGTCCGGTTCCGATGGCCCAAATCGGCTCATACGCGACCACCAAGTTTTCCGCCGTGGCCCCGTCAGGTATTGAGGCAGCAAGTTGCGCGCCAATTATGTCAAGCGTGGTCCCCTCTTGGTGTTGTTGCTCGCTCTCGCCAACGCAGACGATTGCCGTAAGATTGCCTGACCAAGCGGCAAGGGTTTTTTGGCGGACCAATGCATCTGATTCGCCGTGGTCTTGGCGCCGTTCGGAATGGCCGAGAATGACGTATCTGGCCCCAGCCTCGTGCAGCATTTGCGCCGAAATATCACCGGTATGTGCGCCAGATTCGGCAGTGTGACAGTCCTGCGCGCCGATGGAAACGGCGGTGTCTTGGCAAATTTCGGCCATTGCGTGGATCAGCGTAACCGGCGGGCAAATCAGAACCTCGCAGTCGCTTTGAGGTAGGTTCATGAGCGCCGTTATCTCTGATAGCGAGGCATTCAACCCATTCATTTTCCAGTTTCCAGCGGCAAGTTTACGGCGCATGAAGTCCCCCTCAGGATAAGTCTTGTAAGGCCCGTTTGGCCCAATCACAGGCAAGCTCTGGATCATCCAGAGCCTCGTTTGGTAGCGTCCAATAGCCCATTGTTCGGGTTTTACCGTCCTTGGTAACGTTGGTAAATTGACGCGCCCCCTGATTGCAAAGATCAGTTTGAAGCTGGTCTTTGGCCTTGATGTAGATCACCGCCTCAGGACTGGAGATCGCGAAAATATGGCCCTCTGAATAGATCGATAATCCGCCCATCATTTGGCGGGTTGTGAGGTTAGGAATATTGCTAAACAGTTCTTTTACAAAGGTAATATCTGATTGCGACAGGCTCACGAACCAGCGATCAACTTGTCGTCAAACTTGATCGATTCACCACACCCGCAGGCCTCGGTCACGTTGGGATTGTTGAAGTGAAATCCGGCCTCCAGAAGCGAAACCTGATAGTCGATTTCGGTGCCAAACAGGAACATTTGCGCCATGGGAGCGATCATTATGCGCGCGGTACCTTGCTCGACCACTTCGTCATGGGGGTCGATCTGCTCTACATATTCCATGGTGTATTCCATGCCCGCGCATCCGCCCTTTTTAATGCCGATTCGCAGACCCTTTTTGTTGCCCTTATCCATCAGGCGGGCGATTTGGCTGGCGGCGGCGTCGGTCATGGAGACCGCTTGTTTTCCGGGAATTGCGAACATCTATGTCCCTGATTGTTGCTTTGGGTGGCACGTTGGGTGGTGTTGTCCTGACTAATTTAGGTGGTTATTGGCTCAAGAACAAGAACCGAGGCGAAATCAGAGAGATTTTGCCGCAGTCGACAGGTTGCGCAGTTTTTGCTCGGCGCGCGCGCGGCCTAGAAAACCAAGCCCGCAATCGGGTGCGGCGATCAGACGTTCGGCGGGCAGCACCGTCAGAATTTCCTTCATTCGGGTGATGATCTCGTCAACCGGCTCCACATGGCTGACAGCGATGTCAACAAAGCCAACGATGGCAATTGTTTTGTCAAATAATTCAAACAGTTCCAGGTCGTTCTTACAGTGGCAATCCTCGATAGAAAGTGCGTCGATTTTGCCGTCTAGCGCGCGCACAAGATCGAAATAGACCTCGTGATCGGCCTTGGGATAATCGGGATTGTCCAACCGATCGGGGTAGCCGCAACACATGTGCGAAACTCGCGTGACCTCGTC
>CAYPUW010000184.1:0-4967 GCA_964413925.1 uncultured Rhodobacter sp.
GGGCGCGTTGCTGTTTGGGGCGTTTGATGCTTTTCAAGTGCGCCTGCAAACTCAGGTTGGCGCATTTTTACCTACACAGGTGTTTTTGATGGCCCCTTATGTTTTGTCG
Source organism: uncultured Rhodobacter sp. (assembly GCA_964413925.1). Lineage (GTDB taxonomy): Bacteria > Pseudomonadota > Alphaproteobacteria > Rhodobacterales > Rhodobacteraceae > UBA5972. The sequence continues at coordinate 110 of CAYPUW010000184.1, forward strand.
ATAATCGCCCTTGTGATCGCGGCAAGACGCGCCGAATATCCGCGTGCTTTGCTAAAGCCGTGGTTCAAAGGGCAGCGTTAAGGAGGCGATCATGCAGTTTGATTTGATCATAAGGAACGCGGTCTTGCCCGATGGGCGGGAGCATATGGATATTGGCTGCAAGGACGGGCTGATCCGCACGGTGGAGCCGGGGCTGAAGGCCGAGGCGGGAAAGATAATCGACGCCGCCGGATACCTGGTCTCGCCGCCGCTGATTGACCCGCATTTTCATATGGACGCCACGCTGTCGCTGGGAAATCCGCGCCTGAACCAGTCGGGCACCTTGCTTGAAGGCATCAGCCTCTGGGGCGAGCTGAAACCGATCCAGAGCGTCGATGACATCATTAAACGTGCGCTTGCCTATTGTGACCTCGCGGTCAGTATGGGCATCGGTGCGATCCGCAGTCATGTGGATATTTGCGACAACAACCTGACCGGGGTTCAGGCGCTGATCGAGGTACGCGCGCAGGTGGCGGGTTACCTTGATTTGCAACTGGTGGCCTTTCCTCAAGACGGCGTGTTGCGCGATCCGACCGCCGAGGTTAACCTGATCCGCGCCCTAGATATGGGGGTCGATGTGGTTGGTGGTATTCCGCATTTTGAACGCACGATGGCCGATGGTGCCGCCAGCGTTCGCCGCCTGTGCGAGATCGCGGCAGCGCGCGGCCTAATGGTGGATATGCATTGCGACGAAAGCGATGATCCCCTTAGCCGCCATGTGGAAACACTGGCTTACGAGACCCAACGTCTTGGCTTGCAAGGGCGGGTCACGGGATCGCACCTCACGTCGATGCATTCGATGGATAATTATTATGTCTCCAAGCTGATCCCGCTAATGGTCGAGGCGGGGCTGCATGCCATTCCCAATCCGCTGATCAATATCATGCTGCAAGGGCGTCACGACACCTATCCCAAACGTAGGGGCCAGACCCGTGTACGCGAATTGCGCGATGCCGGAATTGTGGTCGGGTTTGGCTCTGATTGCGTGATGGACCCGTGGTATTCGCTGGGCAAGGCCGACATGCTGGACGTGGCGCATATGGGCCTGCATGTGGGGCAGTTGTCCAGCCGCGACGACATGCGCTGGTGCTTTGACGCGGTGACGGTGAATTCGGCGCGGATCATGGGGCTGGAGGGGTATGGGCTGGAGGTTGGCTGTCAGGCAAACATGGTGCTGTTTCAGGCGCGCGATGCGATCGAGGCCATCCGCCTGCGCCCCACGCGGCTCGCGACCATTCGGGGCGGGAAGGTGATTGCGCAGACTGAAGCGACGATCAGCCACCTGAGCTTGGGCGGGCGAGCTGACAGCCTGAACCCCGCCGATTTTGCCCCGCGCTCGGCTTAGGGTAAGCTTCGGCCCGAGCGTTTGTGATCTCACGTCAGGGTGAAAAGCCGCCCGAACGACGGTCGTTTGTCGTTCACTTTTGCCAGCCGCAGCATATGCCACGCCAAGGCTTGATTGCTGGAAATGGTTGGAAGGCCGCTTTGGGCCTCGATCTCTGGAATGACGCTAAGGCAGTGCAGATTGGTGCAGGAGATGACGATGGCGTCACAGGGGGCTTGCGCGGCCACGCTTAGGGCGGCGTGCAAAATCGCTTGCGGGGTGATGCGCGCAACCACCCGATCATCGCTTTGCTCAAATGATCCAAACGCGGCGATCTCAAATCCGGCGCGCTCTAATTCCTCGCGCATTTGCTGTGATACTTGGGCAACATACGGCGTGACAAAGGCCAGTCGGGCGGCCTTCAAACTCCGCCCCGCCGCGATGATTGCGCTGAGCGGATTGGTGACCAGCGCGTCGGGACACACAGACTGCACCGCGCGCGCCACCGCCTTTGGCCCGATGACGGTCGCGCCGGAGGTGCAGCCATAGCCGATCACATCCAAGTCCCGCGTCGGCAGCAGCCCTGCCGCTGCTGGAATATCCTGCTCCATTCGCGCCAGCGTTTTGGAATTTATGTCGGTCTCCATCGCGATACGGCTGTGATAAAGCGCGACCCCGTCAAGATCGGTCATGCGGGAAAACTCCGGCTCCAGCGTTTCGTCGGTTTCCAGCACGATAACGCCAAGCTTGGCGCGCGAGCCGATGCCGTCGTCAACCTCATATTCCAGCTTCATGGGGCAATCTCCTCAGATTATCGGCAGTTCAGGTGCCGCGCGCAGGCTTAGCAATTCGGCGCCATTACTGCGGATCACGATGTTTTCCTCATGCACCATGATGCACCCGTCGCCGTAACTTAGCGAGGGTTCAAGCGTCAGTACCATGTCTTCCGCGATCTCGGTTTCGTCAAAAGCGGCGAGCGAGGGCCATTCGGTCAGTTGCATGCCCAGCCCGTGCCCCATTCGCCCGACGTCACCGCTGGCGGTATCCATCTCGGCGATAACGCTTTTCATGATGGCAAACAGCTCGCAACACTTCAGCCCCGGTCGAGCCGCCTCAAGCCCCGCTTGGGTTGAGCGCCACAGCACGTCATAGGCCCGGCGCGAGGTCTCATCCGCGCGGCCGATGGCAAAGTTGCGGTCAAAATCGCAGAAATACCCGTCCCAACTCACGCCTGTATCCAGCATCACAATATCGCCGTTCTGAAGCGGGCGGTCTGATGGTGGCGAAATCACATCATAATAGCCGCCCTGATCCGCCCCACCCACAAGATAAGGCACATCGTCGGCCCCCTGAAGCAGAGCCTCGCGGCGAAAGGCGCGAAACACCTCGTCAAACGGGGTTTGCGCGCACGCCAATTCTGGCATTTGGGCGAATGTTCGCGAGCCGATGGCACACACATGCGCCAGCTTTTCAATCTCAGCGGAGGATTTAACCATGCGCAGCGCGCGAATAATTCCGGTGGCGTCGGTGAATTTGAGGCCCTGAAGGCGGCTTTTCAGCCATTCAAAGTCACCAAGCGGCATGCGCAACAGGGTTTCATGCCCCTTCATCAACCCGACCCGTTGTTTGGTTTGCGCCAGCGGTGCCAGTAACTCCGTCAACAGGGTCAGCCCGTCATCGCTCGGTCGGGGTGCGGGCCAAGTGCGGATGTCGTCAATCCAAGTCTGGCGCATCAACGCCGCGCCAATTTCGGGAATCACGGCGATGGGCTTGCCCTGTGCTGGCACGAACAAAAACCACGGGCGGGTCGGGCTTTGCCAAAACAGCGTATGAAATCCGGTGAAATAGCGTATCTCGGCCTCCGTCGTCAGCAGCATTCCGGCGAGATTTTCTGCGGCCATAAGCGCCTGTGCCCGTGCCGTGCGCGCGGCGAATTCCGCCTCGTCAAAACCTTTTTTCGGCGCGTCAGCCATGATCTGAACCGGCCATGATGGCGGCGAAAATCTCGGGGTCTGTCACGCCTTCGGAGCCAAATAACAGCACGCGCGAGTTGACGTTTAGGTCGAGCTTGGACGAAAGCTCTGCATCCTGCCGGACTGCGATTAGCGCCGCCAGTCCGGCAACCGCGCTCTCTCCGGCCTCGATAATCGGGTCGTTTCCTGTTGGCCGCGCCAGCAGCCTTACTGTCGGGCCGACCAGTTCGTCGTCGATGGTCAAAAAATCCGAAACCTGTTCGGCGAGGATCTCCCACGCAAGCCCTGACGGCTTGCCGCAAGACAGGCCCGCCATGATCGTCTCTTGCGTGATCTCCACGGTGATCGGCTTTTTGGCGCGCGCGCTTTCAAACAAACAGGCGGCGCGCGCGGGTTCGACGACGATAATGCGGGGAGGGGTCTCGGGCCAGTATTGATGCACAAAGGCCGATACCGACGCGGCCAGCCCGCCCACTCCGCCTTGCAAAAAGACATGGGTCGCCGACAAGGCAAGGGCGGCGCAGGCTTCGCGTGTCATCACCCCATATCCGGCCATAACATCGCGCGGCGCATCGGTATATCCGGGCCAAGAGGTGTCGGAGACGACGAACCAGTCGTTGTCTTCGGCCTCTTGACGGGCGAGCGCGACTGACGCGTCATAATTGCCGTCAATGCGCACGACTTCTGCGCCGAGATTGCGCATGGCCCGCGCGCGGCTCTCGCTGACTTCGGCGTGAATATAGATGCGACAGCGCGCCCCGAACCGTTGGCAGCCCCAAGCAAGCGAGCGCCCGTGATTGCCGTCAGTTGCCGACACCAGCGTAATCTCGCCAACGGCTTGGGCGTGCTGGCCATTGCGGATATCGGCCAGCGAAACCGGCCGCTCCAATCGCTGCGACAGCACGCGCGAAAGCACATGCTGAGCGGCATAAGACCCTCCCAACGCCTTGAAGCTTCCCAGCCCGAAACGCGGACCCTCATGTTTATAGTCAATCCTGTCAATGCCAAGCCGGGACGCCAGACCATGCAGCGCGCAAAGGGGCGTGGGCGCATAGCCGCCCCAAGCACAAATCTCGGTAAATGCCGATCCGAAATCATTCGGGGACAACACACGCGCGGCATTTTTGGTTGTTTGCAATATGCCCGCAATATGGTCGGGCCGCAGGGTTGAATAGATATCCATAAGTTTTCTTCACTCCGGGTCGGGTTTTGCCGTTTCGCACCCAGTTTGCGTGAATTTCATGGTGACGTTCAATGGCAATCTGTTTTCGGTTAGGACCAAATAACGGCGGGTCGCTATTGGGCAAAGTTGTTTCTGCGCGAATTTTGTGCAATTCACCCTTGCGAAGACCCCGCCTTTTCCCGATAAACAGGCCACATAACCATTGGAGCCAGCCATGCGCGCACGTATTTACCAACCGGCCAGATCCGCGATGCAATCGGGACAGGCTAAAACCAAGACATGGATACTTGAGTTCGCGCCAGAGTCGAGGCGCTCGCTTGACCCTCTGATGGGATGGAC
>CAYPUW010000185.1:0-4967 GCA_964413925.1 uncultured Rhodobacter sp.
GGCAGGCTGCGCGTGGTCTCGCCTTTGCGCAAATGCAAGGTCGCCCCCAAAGCGATCAGCGCCGGAGGCCCGTCACCGATAGGCGAGCCATTGGCGATATTGCCGCCAATCGTCGCCGCATTGCGCACTTGGGTCGAGCCGTATCGGCGCACCATTTCAGAGAAATCCGGGTGGTAATCGGCCATCACCTCTTGAACTCGTGTCATGTTGACAACTGCGCCAAACCGGATCTCGGTGTCACTTATAGCGACCTCGTTAAGCTCGGCCACCTGAGCGATGAAGCAAAGCTTGGGCAGTTCCATCAGCCGCTTGGTCACCCACAGGCCCACATCGGTCGCGCCGCCAACAAGGGTTGCGTCGGGGTTTTGGTTGTACCACTTGGCCAGTTGATCAATGGTTTCGGGAATAAAGGTCGCGCTATCTTCGCCGCCTCGCGCCATGGCACGAAGGGCATCACTTTCGTCTGCCATCCAGTCAGGCACCGGCAATTCAGACGCCGCCTCGGCTGCACGCACAATCGGCGCATAGCCGGTACAGCGGCAAAGATTGCCCGCCAGCACGTCATTATGGTTGCGATCCCCGTTTTGATGCGCGGTCGCCATCGACATCACAAAACCCGGCGTGCAAAAGCCGCATTGACTGCCATGATGCTCAACCATCGCCTGCTGCACCGGATGCAACTCGCCGTTTGGCCCACTCAGCCCCTCGACCGTGCGCACCGATTTTCCCTGAAGCTGGGGCAAAAATAAAATGCAGGCATTCATCGCTTGATGACGCAGCCCGTCGCCTTCAAGCGAGGTCACCGTGACCGTACAGGCCCCGCAATCGCCCTCGTTACAGCCCTCTTTGGTTCCGTGAAGATGTTGCTTTTCCCGCAGCCAATCCAGAAGTGTGCGCGTGGCAGGCTCACCCAAAACCCGCACGGTCTCTCCGTTCAGAAGAAACTCGATGTCCATATATGCACGTCCGCCGCCTTCTCCCCATGAAGCCTTGTGCGAGCCTGTCCGATGCGACGTAAAACAGATGCGCGGCTTTTTATTTAGTCGAACCCAAAGCTAAACAGACAAAACCAATTCTGACAAGGAGTTTGTTAGCTGCCCCGGTAAGTCGAGTATCCAAAGGGCGAAATCAGCAACGGAACATGGTAATGGCTGTCGCTCGAAATGCCAAAACGCAGGGGAATCACGTCCAGAAATTTCGGCTCGGGCAGGGGGGTGCCACCCTGTGAGGCCACCCGATCAAGGTAATCTCCGGCATGAAACACCAGCTCGTATTGGCCGATTTCAAACGCGGCCTCGTCCAGCATTGGCCGATCAATCCGCCCGTCTTGGTTGGTCAAAACATCGGCCAAGAGCTGGCGCTCGGCACCCGCGCCCGTGAGCCGGTAAAGCTCAATCCGAAGGCCATTGGCCGGTTTTCCGCTTGCCGTGTCCAGTACATGTGTTGTCAGTTTTCCCATTTTTCCCTCCGCAAGTTTTGCGCCCAACAAGCACGGTTTTGCAAATCTTGGCAAGCACCGCTTTTCATCGCGCGCGGGCCTTACACCGCGCGAACGCCTGCGCTATCGTGCGCCCATGACCAGCGCCCCTCGATTCATTCACCTTCGCACCCACACCCAGTATTCGCTGCTGGAAGGCGCCATGCGGGTCAAAAAACTCGCCGGGCGCTGCAAAGACGCGCAGATGCCTGCGGTTGCGGTCACCGACACCAATAATATGTTCGCGGCTTTGGAGTTTTCCGAAACCGTTTCGGCGGCAGGAATTCAGCCGATTATCGGCTGTCAGCTTGATTATGAATACGCCACCGCCACGCGCCCCGGCGAGCGCGCGATTGCGCCGCGTCCGTTGGTTTTGCTGGCTCAGAGCGAGCTTGGCTATCAGCATCTGATGAAGCTCAATTCGGCGGCGTTTTTGGAATGCGGCAACGGTTTGCCGCGCATCACCGAGGCGCAGCTTACCGCCCATTGTGAGGGTATAATCTGCCTGACCGGCGGGGCCGATGGGCCGGTGGGTAAGCTGTTGGCCGACGGTCAGCTGGACCATGCCGAGGCGCTGATGCAACGTTTGGCGGCGATGTTTGGCGACCGGCTTTATGTGGAGGTGCTACGCCACGCCGCCGAGGATGGCCAGCTTATGCCCCAAGAGCAGGCAAGCGAGCGCGGGCTGATCGAGATGGCCTACCGTATGGACTTGCCGCTGGTCGCCACCAATGACGTCTATTTCCCCGATGCGGCCATGTATGAGGCCCATGATGCGCTGTTATGTATCGCCGACGGGGCTTATGTGGACCAGCAGGAACCTCGACGAAAGCTGACGGCCCAGCATTATTTCAAGACCCAGGCCGAGATGGTCACCCTGTTTGCTGACCTTCCCGAAGCAATTGAAAACACAGTTGAAATTTCTCGCCGATGTGCTTTCAAAGTCACCACTCGCGCGCCGATCCTGCCAAAATTCGCCGATAACGAAATCGAGGAATTGCGTCGTCAAGCCGCCGAGGGCCTCAAGGCGCGCCTTGAGGTGATCCCTCATTCCGCCTCGGTTGAGGAATACGAAAAACGCCTCGAATTCGAGCTGGGGATTATCCAAAGTATGGGCTTTCCCGGCTATTTTCTCATCGTTGCCGACTTTATCAAATGGTCCAAGGACCACAATATTCCGGTCGGGCCGGGGCGAGGTTCGGGTGCGGGCAGTCTGGTTGCCTATGCGCTGACCATCACTGATCTTGACCCGCTCAGATACTCGCTGTTGTTTGAACGGTTTCTCAATCCCGAGCGGGTCTCTATGCCAGATTTCGACATTGATTTTTGCATGGATCGCCGCGAGGAGGTGATCCATTACGTCCAAGGCAAATACGGTCGCGACAAGGTGGCCCAGATCATCACGTTTGGCGCACTTTTGTCCAAGGCCGCCGTGCGCGATGTGGGGCGGGTATTGCAAATGCCTTACGGGCAGGTTGACCGTCTGAGCAAGCTTATTCCGGTCGAAGGCGTGAAACCTGTCAGTATCGAAAAAGCACTAGCCGACGAGCCGCGCTTGCGCGAGGAGGCCCGCTCTGAGGAGGTGGTCGAGCGGATGCTCAACTATGCGCAACAGGTCGAGGGGCTGCTGCGCAATGCCTCCACCCATGCGGCTGGGGTGGTGATCGGCGATCGTTCGCTTGACGAGTTGGTGCCGCTTTATAAAGACCCGCGCTCGGACATGCCGGCCACGCAGTTTAACATGAAATGGGTCGAACAGGCGGGTTTGGTCAAGTTCGACTTTCTGGGCCTGAAAACCCTGACCATCATCCAAAACGCCATTGATCTTTTGGCCGCGCGCGGGGTCGAGATCGACATCGGGCATATCCCGCTCGACGATGAAAAGACCTTTGAACTTTACGCCAGCGCCAAAACCGTCGCGGTGTTTCAGGTGGAAAGCTCGGGCATGATGGATGCGCTCAGGCGTATGAAACCGACCACAATTGAGGATATTATCGCGCTTGTTGCGCTTTATCGTCCCGGCCCGATGGAAAACATTCCGATGTTTTGCGATGTGAAAAACGGGCGGCGCGAACGCGAGTATCTGCATCCCTCTATTGATCACCTTCTGGACGAGACCCAAGGCATCATCGTTTATCAGGAACAGGTGATGCAGATCGCCCAAGAAATGGCCGGTTATTCGCTTGGCGGTGCCGATCTTTTGCGCCGCGCCATGGGTAAGAAAATTCAAGAGGCGATGGACGCCGAACGCCCGAAATTCATTAAGGGGGCTGCCGAAAACGGGGTTGACCAAAAGACCGCGACCGATGTTTGGAACCTGCTGGACAAGTTCGCCAATTACGGGTTTAACAAATCCCACGCCGCCGCTTATGGCGTGGTCAGCTATCAAACCGCGTGGTTAAAGGCCAATTATCCGGTCGAGTTCATGGCCGGTGTGATGAATTGCGACCTGCATCTCACCGACAAGCTCAGCGTTTATATAGAGGAGGTGCGGCGGCTGGAAATCCCGCTGGTGCCGCCCTGCGTCAACCGATCCGAGGCGACGTTTTCCGTCACTGACGGGCAGCTTTTCTATGGTCTTGGCGCGCTCAAAAACGTTGGCGTCGAGGCCATGCGCCTGATCGTTGAGGCGCGCGGCGACAAGCCGTTTAGCGACCTCTTTAACTTTGCGCGTCGGGTCGATATCAAACGCATTGGCAAGCGCCCGATGGAGATGCTGGCCCGCGCAGGAGCGTTCGATTTGCTGGACGCAAACCGCTGCAAGGTGCTGGAAAGCGTTGATAAATTGGCGGCGTGGTCTGGTGCGGTCCATGACGAGATGAACTCGTCGCAAGGTGGGCTTTTCGGCGATGCGGGCGAGGGGCTGCCTGCGCCGCGTCTGCCCATGCCTGATAATTGGCTGCCGGTCGAAAAGCTGGAGCAAGAGCATCTGGCGGTCGGGTTTTACCTCTCGGGCCATCCGCTTGATGATTATCAAGGCCCGCTCAAACGCAAAGGGGTGCTGACACTCGCCGAGCTGACACAGGCCGCCGAAGGGATGAAGGTCGCCGCCAAAATCGCCGGAACCATATCGGGCCGCCAAGAACGTAAATCAGCCCGTGGTAACCGCTATGCTTTCGTGCAACTTTCTGATCCTACAGGGCTTTACGAGGTTACGGTTTTTTCCGACACGTTGGAAAAATACCGTGATCTTTTGGAGCCAGGGGCCAATGTGGTGCTCGGGGTCGAGGCCAATACCGAGGGGGATCAGCTTAAACTTCTGGCGCGCTCGGTGCAGCCGATTGACGGCGCGGTCGCCGATGCCGCGACCATGGGATTTCGTATTTACGTTGACGAGATCGGTGCGATTGCGTCGATTGCGCGCGTGTTAAACAATGCATCTAAAGGTGGCGATAAACGCTCGCGTGGCCCGGTTAGTCTTTTGTTGCGCAAGATCTCGGAATAGCTCACGCCTGAACTCTATACATTAATGCGGATTGTGTACGCCGTC
>CAYPUW010000186.1:0-4940 GCA_964413925.1 uncultured Rhodobacter sp.
GCACGCCCCGCCTATGGTATGTCCAAAATGGGGATGGGCATGATCGAAATAGAGACACGACAACTTGCAAACTGGATCGGGGATGGCAGAGACTTTGACCTGATCGACACCCTGCCGCCCTCCGCGTTTGAAAAGGGCCATCTTGCGGGCGCGCGCAACATCATGTCCGACGATATCCTTGCCCGCGCAGCGACAGAATTGCCCGACAAAACCCGCGAGATCGTGGTTTACTGCGCCAGTGTCAAATGCAAACGCGCCGGATTGTCGGCAGCACGACTGGTCAGCCTCGGTTATGAAAATGTCTATGAGTACACTGGGGGCAAGCGTGCATGGCGCGAGGCAGGACACGCCCTTGTAGGATCAGAGCATGATGCAGGGCATGATCATGAGGCTTGAGGCTCTGGCCCCGGCGCTCGTGATCTACGTCTTGGCGGCGTTGTTTGAGCTGCTGGGGAGCTATGCAATCTGGGTGGTCCTGCGCCTTGGAAAGTCGCCGTGGTGGTTGCTGGGCGGCGCGCTATCCTTGCTGATTTTCGTCGCCCTTCTGACCCGCATCGACCTCAATGCCTCGGGGCGGGTCTATGCGGCCTATGGCGGGATTTACATCCTGTCCTCGCTGCTATGGCTTTGGGGCGTTGATGGCACCACCCCCGACCTATACGATATCGCCGGGGCAACCCTAAGCGTCGCGGGCGCACTCCTCATCCTGCTGGGTCCTCACGCTGTCAAATGAAGCAGAGCTTTCGCGCGACAAGGTCATGGCCACTAAAACCGACCAAATAGGGCTGGTCATCATCCACACCGGCAAGGGCAAAGGCAAATCCTCGACGGCGTTCGGAATGATTTTTCCGCTGTATCGCCCCTGACCCATGGGGTTTTGACCGGGCGCAACGCCGCCGAAAGCTTGATCGAAATCGCCGATCTGGTGACCGAGATGAAGCTGGTCAAACATCCGTTTCGCGCAAGGATCAAGGCGCAGATCGGGGTGGAGTTTTAGCAGGGTTTTCCATCCTGCGGATAAACAGAACAAAGGGCAGCACCTTCACTTGGGTGGGCGTGCGCCTGTCGGGGGGCATATCCCCCAACAGACGCATCAGCCTCACCCCCACGTCACATCTTTTCCCCTTTCCATTCCCACGAATTTCCCCTATACGCGCGCATCCGCCAGAAATAGACGGACACCTCCAAGGGCCCTGCTGGACGACATCCCGGCCTGCGCCATTCACATTAAACTCTATAAAGGAGACCCCGATGTCGATCACACCAGAGCTGAAGGCTCAACTGATCAAAGAATACGCCACCAAAGAAGGCGACACAGGTTCGCCCGAAGTACAGGTCGCCATTTTGACCTCGCGCATCGCCACGCTGACCGAGCATTTCAAGATCCACAAAAAGGACAATCATTCCCGTCGTGGTCTTTTGATGATGGTCGCACAGCGCCGCAAGTTGCTGGATTACACCAAAGGTAAGGACGTAGCGCGCTATCAGTCGCTGATCAAACGTCTCGGCATTCGCCGCTAAAATATCAAAGCGCGCCTCACCGGGCGCGTTTTCAACATTCAGGGGCCTTTATTTCATCTGTCCCCGACCGGCCCGAAACGCGGCCGCTCAAATCAGATGATGACGTCCGAAAAGCCGGCCCTCAGTGACCCCATTGGAACGGCGGGATGATAATGAAACGGGGTTCATGGGCAACTGGCCCATGTCATCGCGATGCGCGCCAAGGGGCGGCATTGTTTGTTAGGAAAATAAAAAATGTTTAACGAAATCAAAAAATCAATCGAGTGGGGCGGCGAAACGCTGACACTTGAAACAGGCAAGATCGCGCGTCAAGCCGATGCTTGCGTAATCGCCACGCTGGGCGAAACTTCGGTGCTTTGTGCCGTGGTGTTTGAAAAGAAGCCCAAACCCGGTTTGGATTTCTTCCCGCTGACCGTTCACTATCAGGAAAAATATTACGCAGCCGGTAAAATCCCCGGCGGTTTCTTCAAACGCGAGGCCCGTCCGACCGAGAAAGAGACCCTGACCGCCCGTCTGATCGACCGTCCGATCCGCCCGCTATTTGTGCCGGGCTTTAAGCACGAAACCCAAGCGATCTGTACCGTTCTGTCCCATGATCTGGAAAACGATCCCGACGTGGTCGCCATGATCGCCGCCTCCGCTGCCCTGACCATGTCCGGTGCGCCATTCCGTGGCCCAATCGGCTGCGCGCGCGTTGGTTTTGTGAACGGCGAATATGTGCTGAACCCGTCGGTTGACGACATGCACAAGCTGCGCGAAAACCCCGAGCAACGCCTTGATCTGGTCATCGCTGGCACCAAAGACGCCGTGATGATGGTCGAAAGCGAAGCCTATGAGTTGTCTGAAGACGAGATGCTTGGCGCAGTCAACTTTGGCCATCAGGCCATTCAGCCGGTGATTGATTTGATCATTGATCTGGCCGAAGCTGGCGCTAAAGAGCCGTTCAACTTCCAAGCCCCGGATTATTCCGAGCTTTATAGCCGCGTCGAAAAAGTCGGCGAGACCGTTATGCGCGCCGCCTTCGCCATCACCGACAAACAAGAGCGCACGGCCGCCGTTTCGGCCGCCGTCGACACCATCCGCGCGGCGCTTTCTGACGAGGATATTGAGGACACAAACCTTGGCACCTGCATCAAAAAGCTCGAAAGCTCGGTTGTGCGTGGCGACATTCTGAAAACCGGCAAGCGGATTGACGGGCGTGACCTCTCCACCGTGCGCCCGATCGTGTCGCAAGTGCAGCTTTTGCCCCGCACCCACGGCTCTGCCCTGTTCACGCGCGGCGAAACTCAGGCAATGGTTGTGACCACGCTTGGCACCGGCGACGACGAGCAGATGATCGACGCGCTTAACGGCACGTATCGCTCAAACTTCATGCTGCATTACAACTTTCCGTCCTATTCGGTTGGCGAAGCTGGCCGCATGATGGGTCCGGGTCGTCGCGAAATCGGCCACGGCAAGCTCGCGTGGCGCGCCCTGCAAGCGGTTCTGCCGTCAGCCACCGATTTCCCCTACACCCTGCGGATTGTGTCGGAAATCACCGAAAGCAACGGCTCAAGCTCGATGGCATCCGTTTGTGGTGGGTCGCTCTCTATGATGGACGCGGGCGTTCCTTTGAAAGCGCCGGTAGCTGGCGTTGCGATGGGTCTGATCTTGGAAGGCGACGAGTTCGCGGTTCTGACCGATATTCTCGGCGACGAGGATCACCTCGGCGACATGGATTTCAAGGTCGCAGGCACTGCCAACGGCATCACCAGCCTGCAAATGGACATCAAGGTTGCTGGCATCACGCCGGAAATCATGGGCAAGGCGTTGTCGCAAGCCAAAGATGGCCGTCTGCATATCCTTGGCGAAATGGCCAAAGCCTTGACAGAAGCTGGCGCGTTTTCTGAACACGCTCCGCGTATCGAAACCATGCAGATCAATCCCGATAAAATCCGCGAAGTGATCGGCTCGGGCGGCAAAGTCATCCGCGAAATCGTCGAGGTTTCCGGGGCCAAAGTTGACATCAACGACGAGGGTATCATCAAAATCGCCTCTGCCAATGGCGATGCCATCAAAAAGGCCTACGAGATGATCAACGCCATCGTCGCAGAACCCGAAGCCGGCAAAATCTACACCGGCAAAGTGGTCAAACTGATGGATTTCGGCGCGCTCGTGAACTTCTTTGGCAAGCGCGACGGTCTGGTCCATGTCAGCCAACTCGCCAACGAACGGGTCAATCACCCCAAGGACATCCTGACCGAGGGCCAAGAGGTCAAGGTCAAGCTGATGGGCTTTGACGACCGTGGCAAAGTTCGCCTGTCGATGAAAGTCGTTGACCAAGAAACCGGCGAGGAGATCAAGCAGGACGCTTAATCTCGACCGAAAATCACTAAAACAATCCTGAAAAGGCTCCCTCGCGGGGGCCTTTTCGCTGTTTGCCACTCCCCCGACTGGAAGCTTACGCGACCCAGAAGCCACAATTGGGCAATAATGAAACATTGATTACGAACTTGTTATTAGGCCCCTCCCCGTCCCCCCGCTAGAATTTCCGCGTATCATATGTTCGCTGCCATTATTGCGTATCGCGTGGGCAGCTTTAGTTACCAAAAGGATTAATACATGCTGAATCGTCGCCATTTTCTGGCCGCCGGCCTGGCCGCAGGATCACTGGGGCTGACGCCTGCCAACGCTCATAAAAAGGGCGAAGCCTATGTGCTGCCCGAGGAATACATGCCCCGCGAAGTGCGCCTGAAAACCAAACTCGCGCCGGGCGAAATCCATGTTGACCCCAACCAATATGCGCTGTTTTTCACGCTGGAGAAAAATCGCGCCATGAAATGGACCGTCGGCATTGGTCGCGGCAACCTCTATCACCCCGGCGAATTCCACGTGGGCGCCAAGCGAAAATGGCCGACTTGGGCACCAACACAAGACATGCTTGATCGCAGCCCAGATGGCTATAAAGACTTCGCCGAGGGTGGAAAATATTTCGAGACCTACCAGCCCGGCGGCATTGATAACCCGCTCGGCGCGCGCGCGCTTTACCTTTATTCTTCGTCCGGCAAGGACACATATCTGCGCATCCACGGCACCAATAATCCGCGTACCATCGGGGTTGAGGTGTCAAACGGCTGTGCGCGCCTGATCAATCCGCAGGTCGAGGTGCTTTATGATATGGTGCCGCTCGACACCCGCGTTGTGCTTTATCCAAAAGCGGGCGAAGGCCCGGCGCATACCAATATCCCCAACACCGAACTGGACACCCAGCACAGCAGCTGATCCAAGCTGACACCCCAAATCCACCCAAGCCTGACACATTTCGGGCTTGGGTCACACCCCCGTTTTCAGCCTTGCATCCCCCCTGACAATTGACCAATCTGCCGCTAATTTCCGCACATGGTCACAGGAGCAAAACCAATGCTGGACAAGCGCCAATT
>CAYPUW010000187.1:0-4937 GCA_964413925.1 uncultured Rhodobacter sp.
CCCAACGCATGTCGAGCAGGCGCGGTTGCTGCGCTGCGGCACGCCCGACCGCGTGGATCATCGGCAGGTTTTCGGTGATCAGATCGTCGCCCTTGATGGTCTTGCTGGTGGCCCCAAACCCGGCGGCCAGCGCCTCAAACTGTTCCTGCAACTGATCCGGTCCCATGTCGCTGGTCGGGGTGTTAATCAAATTGCGGGTTAAAAACTCGGCCTCCGCCAAGGTCTCGACAAAAGAGGCGTCGATATTTTTCGGGGCGATCAGGCGTGGCTTTGACGAGGCGGCGGATTTATAGCGCTCAAACTCATAACCCGCTTGCAGCCACGCCAATGCGGCGTGAAAACTTTCCTCATCTGAAAAATCTGACTTGATGTGATAAACGCCCGCTGGCAAGTTTTTTGCTGCTGCCGCGAAATGAAACCGGCCTCTGGCACGCGCGGCGGGGTCTCCCCAGCCGAAAAGCGCGAGCGATATCCCGGCGTCTGACCCTGGAACTGTCAAACATTCGCCAAGTTTGCCGGTGAACTGGTTTTGCTCGACCCAAGCCTTGACGCTTGAGGGTTGAGTTTCCAACCAGTCGACGAGTTTATCGCCGCCAAGGACGAATATCGGACATGACGGCGTTTTAGCGTCGGCAAACTTACATGGCATTGGGGAACACTCCGCCTTGGTTAAGATCAGGGCAGAGTATTCTTTTCAAACCGGCAATCAAGGCCTCAACGACATCACTATCGCCTTGATATGCTCTTGCAGACAGCTCAAACTGGCAAGCTCACCCCGTCTATAGCTGCGGCAAGCGAGGCGTCACCGATGCGAATAAGCCGCTCGGTCACTGCGTGCAGGGCGTTCATGTCGCCTCGATCGGCACAGATAATCGCGTCCTGCGCCACCCGCGCAAGCAGCAAGAACCCCAGTTGGTCACCGATTTCCCCCAATCCGTGAACACATTCGCGCAACTTGTCCAAGTCGCCCAGCATCAACGCCTGTTCAACCATGCCCATTCGTTCGGCAACTTCGATAACCGCCCTTTCTATCACATCATGCGATCCGTCATCGTCCAGACTGGATTGCAAAATCGTCAGCGCCTCTGGCTGAATGCACACATCTTCCGCGATCCGCAATCGCGATACATCAATCATCATTTCCCACGTCCCTATAATCCCACCTTGACGATTACGCTAAGTGCGAGGTCTGAAAAGAAGGTTAGGTCCGCGATTTATTGGCGAATATTCTAGCTCGAAATTGGTGAAAATTGTCTATAGTCTGACCGGAACGAAAAAACAGGCTTCTCGATGAAACATGCGCGCCCTCTGCCCTCTTATCTGACCACCCGCTATCACGGCTGGAAGGCGACCGATTACGCCGATAACAAAGCGTGGTTCAAACGGCTCGCCTCCGAGGGCCAGCATCCGCGCGCGATGGTGATTTCGTGTTGCGACAGTCGCGTGCATGTGACCTCTATTTTCGGGGCGGAGACTGGCGAGTTTTTCATCCACCGCAACATCGCCAATCTGGTGCCGCCCTATTCGCCCGACGGCGATCACCACGGCACCTCGGCGGCGATTGAGTATGCGGTCACCGCTTTGAAGGTCGCCCATATCATCGTCATGGGCCATTCAAATTGCGGCGGTGTTAACGGGTTTCACGATATGTGTACCGGGCGCGCGCCGGAGCTTGAAAAACCCACGAGCTTCATTGGTCGCTGGATGGATATCCTGCGGCCCGGTTTTGATCGCATCAAGGATGTCGGCGACGAGGCGGCGCAAATCAGCGCGCTGGAGCGCGAGGCGGTGATGATCTCGCTTGAAAACCTGATGGGGTTTCCGTTCATCCAAAAAGGCGTAGCCGACGAGACCCTGACCCTGCACGGCCTCTGGAACGACATCGCCAGTGGCGATCTGGAGGCCTATGATGGCAGCATCGGCGCGTTTGTGGCGATTTGAAAAACGGCTTGGTCAGCCCTTTTTCAACACCCGCTGCCCCAGAACTTCGGCGATCTGAACGGCATTCAGCGCCGCCCCTTTGCGCAAATTATCAGAGACGCACCAAAGGTTGATGCCATTATCAATGGTCGGATCTTGGCGGATGCGACTGATAAACGTAGCGTACTCGCCAACACATTCAGCGGGCGTGGTATAGCCCCCGTCCTCGTGCTTATCGACCACTAAAATACCGGGGGCGGCGCGCAGAATTTCGCGGGCTTCCTCGGCATCCAGATCATCTTCAAACTCGATATTGATCGCCTCGGCATGGCCAACAAAAACCGGCACCCGCACGCAGGTCGCAGTGACTTTGATTGATGGATCGACGATCTTTTTAGTTTCGGCAACCATCTTCCATTCTTCTTTGGTTTGGCCGTCCTCCATAAACACGTCGATATGCGGGATGACATTAAAGGCGATCTGCTTGGTGAACTTGCTAGGCGCGACCTCTTGGCCCGGCACGAACATGCCCCGGGTCTGGTTCCAAAGCTCGTCCATCGCCGCTTTGCCCCCACCCGAAACCGACTGATAGGTAGAGACGACAACCCGCTTGATGCGCGCACGATCATGCAAGGGCTTTAGCGCCACCACCATTTGCGCGGTCGAGCAATTGGGGTTGGCGATGATGTTTTTCTTGGTGCAATCCATGATCGCATCGGCATTGACCTCGGGCACGATCAGCGGCACCAGCGGGTCATAGCGGTAAAGCGACGAGTTATCGATAACGATGCAACCAACCTTGGCGGCACGCGGCGCATATTTGGCCGTGGCTTCAGAACCGACCGCAAACAAAGCGATATCCCAGCCGGTGAAATCGAAGGTATCGAGGTCTTGGGTCTTGGGGGTCAAATCGCCAAAGCTGCATTCGGTGCCCAGCGATTTACGGCTTGCCAGAACGGCAATCTCGTCAACTGGAAACTGGCGCTCGGCCAGAATGTTGAGCATCTCGCGGCCAACATTTCCGGTGGCCCCTACAACGACGATTTTATAGCCCATCGGTATTCTCCTGAAACGTGGGGTTTTGAACGGCGTGTCTTAACGCAAAACCGCGACCGGATAAAAGGTAAATCAGACAGTGATGTCGATTGTTTGCGCGCAAAGACACGTTTTGTTGAGTAATTCGCGCTATCCTTAGCAGTCAGACGGGGGAAGGCCCCGTCGGCGTTGATCTCGCGATTCCGCCCCTATTGGGACAATTCGACCAAAACACCACATTTGTTAACGAATTAGAAACAATCCTACGACATGTTGTGCCTTATTTCGGCCATAATTCGCCGATCAGGACTGGCTCGTCCTTGGTCTGCTTGACAAACAGGGGCCGAAAGTGTTCGGGGACTGCTAGTATATATAAAAAGTTTTCTGATTTGCGGCGGCGCGCAATGGAGCAGTAAATGAAGATTAGTAACGTTTTAGTTGGATTTGGGACGGTTCTGGTTCTGTCATCCTGCGCAAGGTTTGCTTTGCGCCCGGCAAAACCTGTTGTGCTGGCGCCGGTAAAGCAGGTGCACACGGTCAAGGTCTCGGCTAAAATCTCGGCCCCGATCAAGTACAAGCCTAAGGTCGAAATCGCGGCCATTGCGCCCGCAGCCACAGCTCCGGCAGCAATTGCGCCCGTTGAAACCGCCAAGATTGACATGATCACTCCGCGACCCCGTCCGGTTAAGCCCGAGCGTAAGTTTCTCGCCGCCAGTCTGGCAAAACTGATGCCCAAGGCGCGCAAGACCGCGTCCGTCGCGCCGTGCTCCAATGGTTTGGTCGATGCCGTGCCCGCGCGCGCCAAGAATGCGGTCACCGGCAGCGAATTTGTCAGCGAAACGCTCGCTCTGAGCGGGGCTGCGCGCGATAAACTGGTCGAGCAGCAACTTCTCGGCGGCAATGTCCCCGCCTTCCTGCGCGATCTGACGCCGGTTACCCTCAAAAGCGTTGACGAAAGCGGTGTGCCGTTTGCCGTGACCATCTGCGTGGCACCTGATTATCTGTCCGTGGGCAGCAACGCCGATTTCGTGCGCGTCCCCATGGGCCTGCCCACCGCCGCCGATGTTGTCGGCAAGCTTGGCTTTATTCTGCCAACCACTAAAATGGTCGATGCGATCTATCAGCAGGCCGGTTTGCGCCTCGCGCCAAGCCCAATGCAAGCCAGCAGGCAGATGAGTTCGACCGAGTATCTGTGGAAGCACAACCAAACGGTTCAGTCCCAGCGCGCGGCTAAAAACATGGGTCCAGACGTACTGGTTGCGGGGCAAAAAAAGGACATCGTGCTATCAAATGCCCTGTGGAAAACACCGGGTCGGGTGGCAATTTACGGCTGGCATCGCAAAAACGGCAAGCCGATCCAGCCTTTGAGCACCGTCCATCAAGAGAGCTATGCCGATTATAGCCACGGGGTGCGCCTGATCAGCAAAACCGCTTATGTGAATGGCGAGCCAAGGGTTTTGACCGATTTGCTCTCCAGCCCCAAAATGGCTCGCGCGCTGAGCAAAGAAGGCCCGATCCGTCGGCCCGACCGCTTGTTGGCGTCGATCTCTACCAAGTAGTTACGCGCCTAATTCAGCGACGAACAACACCTGAAACCGAGGTGATAATTGGCGTGGCTGGCCGGGCTGCGCACCTTGGCCCCATGCCAGAACGGCGCGCGCCAGCGGCACCAGTCGGGATGGGCGCGAAACTTGTCAAAGATAAACCAGCTCCCCTTCATCTCGGTCACACCCAGTTTCTTACTGCCGGTACTCGCCATCTGGTCAGGCGCAAGTGGCAGGTTCATATGTTCGGCGGCATTGCCATTGAGATCATAAACCCCAAGCTTGCTGACGCAATTTGGAAACGCGCCGGTCGGGTAGGTGTTGGAGCCGCAATTGTTAAATTCTCCCCCTCCGCACCCCGCCGTCTTGGTGCTGGCCGCGCCGCAAATTCCGGTCTTGTAGCTCGGCCCATAGCTCCAGAGTTTTGATTTGGCGTTC
>CAYPUW010000188.1:0-4936 GCA_964413925.1 uncultured Rhodobacter sp.
ATCACCTCCTGATCGCCGATATTCAACGCACCCGTCACCAAGCTTTTGAGGTTGGCAGGGGCATTGCTCGAATGCGACAGCCGAATAACCTCGCCACGGCGGCGGCGCTTGAGGGCGGTTTCAAACTCGCGCACCAGATCCTCGGCCTCTTCCTCAACCTCAAGATCGCTGTCGCGCAACACCCTGAAAGAGCAACTGCCTTTGAGCGAATAACCGGGGAAAAGTGCGCCGATATTGTCGAGCAACAGTTCTTCAAGCGGCAGAAAACGCGCAGTCGTCGTGTCTGCTTGCGGCAATTTTATGAAACGGTTGATCTGATGGGGGATCGGCAAAAGCGAGATCAGCTTGCGGCCATCGCTTTTGCGGCTGAGTTCGAGCGCCAGCGACAACCCTTCGTTTGAGATGAACGGAAACGGGTGTGCGGGGTCAACGGCGAGCGGGCTGAGAACCGGAAAGACCTCTTCCAGAAAAATACGGCTCAGGATTTTCTGGTCGTCCTTGGTTAATTGCTGGCGGCTTAACAGGCTGATCCCGGCCTCTTCCATCGTCAGTTTGAGGTCGGCCCAGCATTCCTGTTGGCGCAGCATCAAGGCGCGCGCATCTGCGTCAATCAGGTTAAGTTGCTCGCCCGGATTGAGACCATCCACGGCAGCGCGTGTAACGCCTTTGCGCTGCAACTCGCGCAGGCCAGCCACGCGAACCGTGAAAAACTCGTCCAGATTGGTGGCGGAGATCGACAAGAAACGCACGCGCTCAAGCAAGGGAACGTCTGGGTTTTGCGCCTCATCCAGAACCCGCCAGTTAAAAGCCAGCCACGACATTTCGCGGTTGAAAAAACGCGCGGGGCCGGTGGCGTCAAAAGCGGGCAGCTCGGTTGCCGCCTCAAATGGTTCATGCAGAAAATCGGCGTTGGTCATGTTTGGTTTGCTCTCCGGGTCGGCCTGAATATGCTCTTAATCAGCCAAGCTTGTCCAGAACCTCGCGCACGAACTGCCGGGTTATCGCCCGTTTTTGCGTCAAAGCTTGCCGATCAAGCGCGGCCACCAACCGCTGCGCAGTACGCGCAGAGCGGTCCATGCGACCAAGCATATAGCTGATGACGCCGGGGGCCACCAACAGTTGGCGGTCGGCGAATTGCTTGATCAACAGCGCGGATAAAAGCGCATCATCGGGGGGCGGCAGCGGTACAAGATGCGTGGCTTCAAGCCGGCTTTTGAGGTCAGCCAAGTCAAGCTGCAGATGCGAGGGCGCAATTGCGCAGGTCAAAAGAAGGTGCATCTGCAGGGATTGCGCCATGTTGACGAGGTGAAATAACGACTGCTCTGCATCGCGATCATTGGCAAATTTGTCAATATTTTCAACCACAAAACAGTGGTTCGTTGCGGATTCCGATGCTAAAAGAGCACCGATATTTGCGGCATCAACCACCTCGGCCCCGGTTTGCGACTGCCACACCCGCGCCAGATGAGTTTTGCCGCAACCAGCAGCACCGACCAGCACCGCCCGGCCAAGCGGCCAGTTACGCCAATTGTCAACACCTTGCAACGCCAGCGCATTTGCCGGACTGACAAAGAAGTCGGCACGCCCAAACGCCGATCTGGCGGGCAGATCAAATGTCAGTTGCTCAGACACCTAAGCGCCCTGCTCCTCGTCGGCTTGCTCGTTGTCCGGTCCGTCTCCTTTATATAGTCGTCCCGCCAGATATTGGCGCACGCCAAACCTTGAAAAAACACCAAGCATCGCGGCGGTCGGCACCGCCACCAACAGGCCGACAAAGCCAAACAGACTGCCAAATACCGAGAGCGCAAACATCAGCCAAACCGGATGCAAACCAACCGATCCGCCGACCAGCTTGGGCGACAGGAAATTACCCTCCACCAATTGGCCGACCACGAAAATCCCGGCAACGACGCCGATCCATAACGGCTGATCCCAAAACTGAAACAACGCCAATCCGATTGCCAGCACACCGCCAACCACCGCGCCGACATAAGGAATGAACGAAATTAGACCGGCGATTAGCCCGACCACCAACCCGAATTGCAGTCCAACCAGCATAAGAGCGAGCGCATAATAAGTGCCGAGAATGGCGCTAACAGTGATCTGGCCGCGAACAAAACCGGCCAGAACCTCGTTCACCTCGCGGCCAAGCTCGCGCAAGGTGTCGGCATGATCGCGCGGCAGCCAACTGTTGACCACCCCCATCATACGATCCCAATCCAGCAGCAGATAAAACGCCACGACCGGCACGACGACAATGAAAACCACCACATCGATTAGCGTGAAAGCCGAAGTAATCAGCTTGTTGGCGAGTTGCCCGCTTTGCGCGCGCAGGGTCTCGCCAATGCTGCTGAGAGTGGCGCGCAGGGCCGAGTTTGGCTCCATCAATGTAGGGATATGTTTTTGCAAAAAGGTCTGAAGTTGCTTGGAATAGTCAGGTGCCGCCGCGACCAACGAGCTGAGCTGATTGATAAATGTCGGCACCAAAACCAGCGCCAGACCAACAAAGGCAAAGATGCCGACAAAGGTGATAATCACGGTCGCAATCACCCGAGAGCAGCCCATCCGCTCCAGTCGATCAGCGACCGGATCAAGGAAATAGGCAATCGCGGCACCGGCGATAAACGGCAGCATCACGTTGCCAAGCGTCCACATCAAAACGCCCAGAACCACGGCCCCAACACCCCACCACCGCAACTGAACTCCGACTGAAAGTGACATTGGCCGCACTCCTGATTAACACTGGCCAGAGTCTTGGCGCAGCGGCGAGCTTGATGCAAGGGAAACCACCCGATTGGCCGCGCACGCGCCCTTGCAACTGGCGGAATTCTGCCTCAAGAATACCCACATAGATCACAAAGGGCATCGCATGAGCAGCAGCAATATTCAGGCGGAGATCAAGCTGCCAACGCATCAATTGCGCGATGACCTCGCATTTTTCAGCCAAACGCTGGGCCTACAACTGGAGATGATCTTCCCCGCCGATAACCCCACCGTCGCGGTTCTGTCCGGGCACGGTTTGCGCATTCGTCTGGAAAAAGCTGCGTCAGAGCCGCCGGGAACCATCCGCATCCTGACCGATACTCCCGACAGTTTCGCCGATGGCGCGCTTGAGTTGACAGCCCCGAACGGCACCAAGATCGAGATCGCCGCGCTCAACCCTCCACTGATCCAGCCTGTGACCGAGCATGCTTTTGTGGTGCGTCGCCTCAAGGACGAGGCCCCGTGGATCATCGGTCGCGCGGGCATGCATTACCGTGATCTGATCCCCACACGGCTTGGCGGCTCGATCATTGCCAGCCACATTCGCATCCCCGATGGCGGGCCGGTTCCCGACATGGTTCACTATCATACCGTCGGTTTTCAGCTTATCTTTTGCTATAAAGGCTGGGTCGATGTGCTTTACGAAGATCAGGGCGACATGCTGCGTCTCAGTGCTGGCGATTGCGTTATTCAGCCGCCCGAAATCCGCCATCGCGTCTGCCATGCTTCGCCGGATATCGAGGTGATCGAGATCGGGGTTCCCGCCGACCATATCACCACAATCGAGCATGAAATGACCCTTCCCAACGGCACAGGCGACCCTGATCGAGAGTGGCAGGGGCAGAAATTTGTCCATCATATCAAAGACAAGGCGAGCTGGCAGCCGTTTCGCATCCCCGGCTTCAAGTGTCGTGATACCCGCATTAACGTGGGCACCAAAGGTGTCGCCTCTATTCAGGTGGCGCGGTTTGATGGCGGCGCGCAGCCTCCCGCAACCACGCACGACACCGATATCCATTTCAGTTTCGTCATGAGTGGCGCAATGACCTTGAACGCCGAGGGTCAAGCGCCGCGTGACCTTGTGGCCGGAGATAGTTTCGTCATTCCTCCGGGTTTGCCGGTTCAATACACAGTCTGTTCAGACACGCTTGAAATCCTTGAAGCAAGCCTGCCCGGCACGTTTTCAACAACCATTCACGCCTGAAATCAGGCAAATACTCTGGAGGCCAACATGGCAAAACTCAATCAACGTCCTTGGGTTCCCGCCCAAAGCGAAGCGCTTGTTCAGCGGGTTTCGGCCGCGACTTCCGCCATGCAAAACGCCGAAATCGCCGCGCAGATCAGCGCGCTGACCCAGCAAAATAGCGACATCCACATGCGCGATTGCCTCAATCTCAATCCCGGAACCAATGTGATGAACCCGAGAGCCGAAGCGCTGCTTGCAAGCGGGCTTGGCTCGCGCCCGTCGCTGGGATATCCGGGCGACAAATACGAGATGGGGCTGGAGGGCATTGAGCAGATCGAGATCATCGCCGCAACACTCTGCGCCGAAATATTCCAAGCCAAATACGCGGAAATTCGGGTGCCCTCAGGCGCGATTGCCAATCTTTACAGCTTCATGGCCATTTGCAAACCGGGCGATCACATCATCGTGCCGAGCGCTGATATCGGCGGTCACGTCACCCATCACGACAAGGGTGTTGCGGGCCTGTACGGGCTGACGATCCACGACGCCCCGGTCAATGCCGATGGCTATACCATTGATCTTGAAAAACTCCGCGCGCTCGCAAATGTGGTGCGCCCCAAGCTGATAACCGTTGGCGGCAGCCTGAATTTGTTTCAACACCCAGTCGCCGAAATCCGCGAGATCGCCGATCAGGTCGGCGCGCGCGTGTTGTTTGATGCGGCACATTTATGCGGCATGATCGCGGGCGGCGCATGGGCCAATCCCCTAAACGAAGGCGCGCATTTGATGACGATGAGCACCTATAAAAGCCTCGGCGGACCGGCAGGAGGCCTGATTGTCACCAACGAGGCCGACCTCGCCGAGCGGCTTGACGCCATCGCGTTTCCGGGCATGACCGCTAATTTCGACGCCGCCAAATCGGCAGCGCTGGCCCTGACCATGCTCGATTGGCGCGCCCATGGATCGGATTACGCGAGCAAGATGGTC
>CAYPUW010000189.1:0-4933 GCA_964413925.1 uncultured Rhodobacter sp.
AGCGCGAGTTGGTACTGGCCCCGACCCATTGGACTGTCGGTCAGGTGATTGATGATCTGCGCCTGCAAAAGGACCTGCCGGATCAGTTTTACCATGTGATGATCGTTGATCCGCGTATGCGCCCCGTGGGCAAGGTGCCGCTTGCGGCGTTGTTGGCTTCGGGGCGCGATGTGGCGCTGGCCTCGATCATGGAGGATGATTTTCGCACCATTCCAGTGCTGCAAAGCGAAGAAGACGTAGCCTATGCCTTCAACCAGTACCACATGGTTTCAGCCCCGGTGGTTGATGCGGATGAGCGCCTTGTCGGGGTAATTACCATAGATGACGCCATGGAAGTTCTCGGTGAAGAAGCCGAGGAGGACATCATGCGTCTGGCTGGTCTGGGCGATGAAAGCCTGACGGATCGGGTGATTTCAACCACACGCCAGCGGTTTCCGTGGTTGGCGGTGAACCTTGTCACCTCTATTCTGGCCTCAATGGTGATCGCGCAATTCGCCGGTACGATCGAGGCGATTGTGTCTTTGGCGATCATGATGCCGATTGTTGCCTCCATGGGCGGCAATGCGGGCACCCAAAGCCTGACGGTGGCGGTGCGCGCCATGGCGACCAAGGATTTGACTGGCTCCAATGTCTGGCGGGTGATCCGGCGCGAGGCCTTTGTCGGGCTGGCCAACGGGATGATTTTTGCGGTGGTAATCGGCATTGTCGGGGTGGTCTGGTTTGGCAATCCGATGCTGGGCGTGGTGCTGGCGCTGGCCATGGTGGCCAATATGCTGGTGGCGGGGCTGGCGGGGATACTTATCCCGATTTGGCTGGACAAACTGGGGGTTGATCCGGCGCTGGCTTCGGGGGCGTTCGTGACGACGGTGACGGACGTGGTTGGATTTTCCGCCTTTTTAGGGCTGGCGGCTTTATTGCTATTTTGAAGTCAATTTCGGAACCTTCAACACCCGGTTTCTGCCCTTTTTAACATAGGATAGAGAGCTTACGTCGATCCCGGCGACGCGACCGCCATCGACACGATCCCCGACCCTGACCCGCACGAACCGCCCGCTTGGCAGGCGCAGCAGGGCGGCGCGTTTGGACGGCGTGCCGTAAACCCCGATCAGGCTGACTTTGGTTAGACTTATGGCGTTTTTAATGGTGGCGGTTTTTGCGACCGAGGCGCGGGTGGGCAAGATCGGGGCCACATCCACATTGGATATGCGCTTGCTTTTGGCCTTTTTCTTGGCTTTTTGATTGGCTGAGGCAATCGCCAGTGCAAGCTGGATGCGGGTTTTCTCAACGGTTGCGCCAAAATCGCCGGGCCGCTTGGCTGGTTGGAACGAAGTCAGAACCGCCAGTTCGGAAACCGTGGTATCCCCGGCGGCTATCTCGATCTGCGCGGATATTGGGCGCGGCGTCGGTTTCATTGTCCGAAGACGCGCCAATGTGATCGTGCCTTGCGCATAGATCGCGTCTTCGCCGGTTTTCAGGTTTGTCGGGCGCGGCCGTGGCTTGATCGAGGCCAGTGGCGTCGGGGTGGCGAAAACGCCGGTTGTGGGTTTTTTAGGTGGGGTAATTTGTGGCTTGCCCAGTCGGATAAGAATACCGTCGGGGTTGAGCGTGCCAGCTTTGGTGGCAATCACCAGCCCGCGCTCGTCAAGTTTGAAAACCATGTCTGGTGGCAGCGGCGAAAGCCGTTTTTCAGGTGGATAATCCTGCACGCCGCTGTTGAAATCCGGCAGAATTGTTGCATCACTTGCCTTAAGGTCGCGATCAAGTGCCGCGACAAAAATGTCGTCGCGGACTTGCCTGGGGTTCTGTTTGGGTAATCTGGCAAGCCCTTGCAAAATCCCGGATTTGGCATAGAGCGCCGCTAGTTCTGCGCGGGGTATCTGGCCGGCATCTGTCCCGTCGCCGCTTTCGGCGATTTCTTCCTGTGTTGGTGGAGCCAATCCGGCGGCGGCGATGTCCGCCAGTTCTTGCGCGGTCAGATTTGTTGCGGCTTTGGCAGTGTCAGGCAAGCCCGCCTCGGGGTCGATACCGCCTTCATAAGCCGAGCGACGCTTGGGGCGGATTGGTGTGAGAGCCGTGTTAGAGCCTGAAATTTCCGATTGTACAGCCACGGTTCGGGCGAAATCGCTGGGTCTGCTCTGGGGGCGGTTGTTCTGGCGCACACCACGCGCGGCAGATGTGGTTGACAAAATCGCCCCGTTGCCCCCCGCCGTGTTATTGGGCCGGTCAGATGCGGAATAAAAATATACCAGACCAAGCAGCCCCAGTATGAACAATGCACCGGCGGAATAAAGCCAAAGTCGTTTCTTGCGGCTTGTTTGGCGCGAATTATCAGCCGCAGCATTTGTGTCAAAAGACGTGGTGTCACTGGAATTTTGGGCATGTCCCCGTAGTGCGGAAATCGCGGTGGCACCAAGAGTGGCACCCGAATTGGCCCCGGATTTGACGCGCTTGGCAATCGCTTCGAACAATAACGAGACTTGATTGACAAGCGCGGGCTTTATTGCGCCCTTGATCGCTTCATCCTCGCCAAGCAGCGAAGCGCGCAATTGGTTTTCAGCAATAAACCCGCCCTGTGGATCCGAAAGGGCGGTATCTGGCGCAGCCTCGCTTGGGGGCGCCTCCGGCAGATCTGCGGCGGTCGCAGATAAATCCGGAGTGATGTCGAAACGAGGGGTGACCCTGTCGAGAGGGCGGTCGGCATGTTCAGCGTCGATGTAGTCGTCTGTGTGCCGGCGTGACGAGAATGCGACCGGCGCGACGGGCGGATTATCCGCGACTTCGGTGTCGGGCTGTTGCGTGATTTCTGCATTTTCTTTTGGGTCCGGTTCAACCCGATCTTTTTCGGCTTGCGCGAAGATATTGCCATCTTTTGTCGGCTCGGCCTCGAAAAAACTGGCGGAATCCTCAACACTTTCGGCCATATCGGTGCTTTCGGCCATGTCAGGGGGCGGTTGTCCATCCTCGGCACCCTGAAAAAGGTTTAGGTCGGCATTCGTCACTGGTGCCACGACAGGAGTTTCGCGCACATCCACATCTGCTCCGAACAAGGTGAACGAAAAATCCGTGCGCCCGAAGAATGGCTCCCATGCGTCAGGATCTTCACTGGCGCGACTGGAGAAACTGATCGGGTTAAAACGGTGGATAACCGCGAATTCCTCGGCCTCGTCCAAGGTCACGTTCGCGACTACGGCCACTTGCACAATTGGCCCGGCGCCGGTCCAGTCAATGGCTAAATCGGCCACCTCATAAGGGGTTTTACCTTCGAGTTCCTGAACAATTTGCGCCATGCGCGCGGCCTCGCCGGGGCCGGGGGCGTTGATTTCAAGGTAAAGAACCTGGGAATTGGGCAAGATCAGTTTAGAGCCAAACCCCTTGCCCTCAAGCCCCACCGCCGTGCTGCGCAGAAACGATAGATTTTCACGCAGCTCCGGATCCCCTAGCGCCACCTCACCGACCTCGGTCCAGGTGCCGCGCGGCGAGCGGTGCAAAAGTGCGATCCCTTCATGGGACAGGTTCAGGGCAAAATTTGGTTTCATGGCATTAAGTTTAGCAAGTTTCGCCAATAGGGTGGAGTCGTCATCGCGACATAAGTTGCCAACATAGCAGATTTTCGCTTACGGACCAGAGGGCTTGCGACGTTGGAAACAATCCCGTCTTGGTGTGTTCATTGTCGGGAACCGAGCGACTTGACGCCGCGCTGACCTTCACCCTTGGCCAACGGAGACGGCATTTTGTACGTTTCAGGGACGGGAAATCGACGTGATGATGCGTGGTGCTTTTGGTTTTGTGCTGGTCATATTTGCGAGCAGTCTGGCGACCAAGGATGGCGCCGGGTTGGTATCTGCCCCATGGCTAGCCAAAGGGCGCTAGGAACGCCGACAGATCCTCGGTCTGGTGGTGAATATGTGCTGCGGATTTGCCCGGTTTCGGCCCGACCAGCACACAGCGCATACCCATGTCATGCGGGGCTTTCAGATTTCGAGGGTCGTCCTCGAACATGGCGGCGGTTGACGGTTTCAGACCATCCAGCCCAAACACCACATCAAAAGCCGCGCGTTCCGGTTTTGGCAGGAAGTCCGCATGTTCAACCCCGTAGATCGCATCGAATATGCCCGCCAGCCCACGCGCCTTTGTCACGCGTTCTGCGTGCACCCTTGGCCCGTTTGTGTAAATAATTTTGCGCCCCGGCAGATTGGAAATTCGCGCGCGCAATGTGGGGTCAATTTCCAGATGGTCAAGGTTTATGTCATGCACCTCGTCCAGATATGGCCCGGGATCAATTCCATGTTCGCGCATCAGACCGGACAAGGTAGTGCCGTAGGTCTGCCAATAGTGATCGCGTAAATGGTTCGCAGTTGCGTGATCCACCCCCAGCGCGGTCATCACGAAATTTGTCATCAGCACTTCGATTTGGTCAAACAGCCGCGCCGAGGGCGGGTAAAGCGTGTTGTCGAGGTCAAAAACCCAACTGCGCACATGAGAAAAATCGTGGTTTGTCATGAGGTGGTCTTAAAAGCCAAACAACCTATTTGCAATCAAACAGCCGTCATTTCGATCTTGGTCTTGATCGTCGCATATATTCGCGGCTAGCCTGTAGACCATTGTATACGAGAGGGATCCGATGGCCGACAACACCGAGGCGCAGAAAGACGCGTATGACCTTATTCTGGATGCGATTGATGTCGGCCAATACGGGCCGGGCGATCGTCTGGTCGAAAGCGAGCTGGCCGAGAGGTTCGGCATGTCGCGCACCCCCATCCGCGAGGCGTTGCAGCGGCTTGAAACCCAATCCATGCTGACCCGCACCGGGCGCAGCCTGATTGTCGCCTCGCTTGATCACAACCAATTGGCCGAACTTTATGTGGTGCGGGCCGAACTTGAAGGTCTTGCCGCGCGGCTTGCGGCCCAACATGCCTCGCCCGAGGAGGTGCGG
>CAYPUW010000190.1:0-4930 GCA_964413925.1 uncultured Rhodobacter sp.
AAGGTAAGGAACTGCCGGGAATTGCAGCACTAAACCGCAACAAAGCGGCGTAAGGAGAAAGACGAAAATGGCTCTTATCACCCTCAGACAATTGCTCGATCACGCGGCTGAAAACGGCTACGGCGTGCCCGCGTTCAACATCAACAACATGGAGCAGGGCTTGGCGATCATGAACGCCGCCGTCAAATGCGACGCCCCCGTGATCATGCAGGCCAGTCGCGGCGCGCGCGCTTATGCGGGCGACATCATGCTGCGCCACATGATCGAAGCGTTCAGCGAAATGTATCCCAATAACCCCATCTGCATGCATCAGGATCACGGCAATGACGAGCGCACTTGCTCGTCGGCAATCCGTCATGGTTTCACTTCGGTGATGATGGATGGCAGCCTTGAATCCGACATGAAAACCCCCGCGTCTTACGAGTATAACGTTGATATCACAGAGCGCGTTTCCCGCCTCGCCCATTGGGTCGGGGCCTCGGTCGAAGGCGAACTTGGCGTGCTAGGCTCGCTGGAAACCGGCGAGGCGGCAGAGGAGGATGGCTCTGGCGCGACAGGCAAGCTCTCCATGGATCAGCTCCTGACAGACCCAGATCAAGCCGTTGATTTTGTTGCTAAAACCAAGGTTGATGCGCTGGCGATCGCCTGTGGCACCAGCCATGGTGCCTATAAATTCAGTCGCAAACCCACCGGCGAGATTCTCGCCATGAGCCAGATCGAAGCCATCCACGCCAAGATCCCCGATGTGCATCTGGTGATGCACGGTTCAAGCTCGGTTCCCCAATATTTGCAAGACCTGATTAACCAATCAGGCGGCGACATGTCCCAGACCTACGGCGTTCCCGTCGAAGAGATCGAGCGCGGCATTAAATCCGGTGTTCGCAAGGTCAATATCGACACCGATTGCCGCATGGCCATGACCGGCCAATTCCGCCGCGTCGCCCAAGAAAATGGCGCGCAGTTTGATCCGCGGAAATTCATGATCCCGGCAATGGACGAGATGGAAAAGCTCTGTCTCGATCGGTTTGAACGATTTGGCACGGCAGGCAATGCCGCAAAAATCAGGGTGATCCCGATTGATGACATGGCCAAACGCTACGCCGATGGCTCGATCTAAATAAAGAAACGGCGCACGCCCCGTCCAAAGTTTGTGCGCCGCTCTTAACGAAAACCAACCCAAGGAGAAACCCCATGGACCAGTCAGACCGTTATGCAGATCTGAGCCTGAAAGAAACCGATTTGATCGCCCAAGGCAAGCACGTTCTTGTCGCGTATATCATGAAACCCAAGGCCGGGTTCGGTGGCTACCTTGAAACCGCCGCCCATTTCGCCGCCGAAAGCTCGACCGGAACCAATGTTGACGTCTCCACCACCGACGATTTCACCCGCGGCGTTGACGCGCTGGTTTACGAGATCGACGAGGCTGCCAGCCTGATGAAAATCGCCTATCCGGTCGATCTGTTTGACCGCAATATCACCGATGGCCGCGCCATGCTGGCCTCGTTTTTGACGCTGACAATTGGCAATAATCAGGGCATGGGCGATGTTGAACACGCCAAAATCCACGACTTTTATGTGCCGCCACATTATTTGCGCCTGTTTGATGGTCCCTCGACCACCATCAAGGATCTGTGGAATGTTCTCGGTCGCCCGCATGTGGATGGCGGCTTTATTGTCGGCACCATCATCAAGCCAAAACTCGGCCTGCGCCCGCAACCTTTTGCCAATGCTTGCTATGATTTCTGGCTTGGCGGGGATTTTATCAAGAACGATGAACCCCAAGGAAATCAAGTGTTTGCACCGCTAAAAGAGACCATAACACTGGTTGCCGACGCGATGAAACGCGCCCAAGACAAGACCGGCGAGGCCAAGCTGTTTTCGGCCAATATCACCGCTGATGACCACTATGAAATGTTGGCGCGCGGCGAATATATCCTTGACGCGTTCGGCGAAAATGCCAGCCATGTGGCCTTCCTCGTCGACGGTTATGTCGCCGGTCCTGCCGCGATTACCACCGCGCGGCGCGCATTTCCCAACCAGTATTTGCACTATCACCGCGCCGGTCACGGGGCGGTCACCAGCCCCAGCGCCATGCGTGGCTATACCGCCTTCGTTCTAAGCAAAATGGCCCGCCTGCAAGGGGCCTCGGGCATCCATACCGGCACCATGGGTTACGGCAAAATGGAGGGCGAGCCTGCCGATAAACTGATGGCCTATATGATCACCGACGACAGTGCCGATGGCCCGTATTACCATCAGGAATGGCTCGGCATGAACCCGACCACCCCGATCATTTCGGGCGGTATGAACGCGCTTCGGATGCCGGGTTTCTTTGAAAACCTCGGCCATTCCAACCTGATCCTCACCGCAGGCGGCGGCGCATTCGGCCATCTCGACGGGGCGGCAGAGGGCGCGATTTCGCTGCGCCAAGCCGAGCAATGCTGGAAAGAGGGCGCTGATCCCGTGGAGTTCGCCAAGGATCACAAGCAATTCGCCCGCGCATTTGAAAGCTTCCCCGGTGATGCCGACAAAATCTATCCCGGCTGGCGCGAAGCTCTGCGCATCAATTCTGCCGCTTAACCAAATATTAACCGGCCCTGCCAACGTGGGGCCGGTTCACAAACCCTGAACCAAGAGGCCAGATATGGACCGTTCAATCAAAATCGCCCCATCAATTCTCGCGTCGGATTTCGCCAATTTCGGGGCCGAATGTGCCGCGATCGAGGCTCAGGGCTGCGACTGGGTCCATGTCGATGTGATGGACGGTCATTTCGTGCCAGCCCTCACTTTTGGCCCCGCAACCTGCGCCGCCATTCGCCCGCATATCAAAACCGTGATGGATGTGCATCTGATGATCTCGCCGGTCGACGCCTATCTCAAAGCGTTCGCCGATGCGGGTGCCGATGTTCTGACCGTCCACGCCGAGGCCGGGCCGCATCTGCACCGCTCGCTCCAACATATCCGCGCGCTTGGCTGCAAAGCAGGCGTCGCGCTCAATCCCTCGACCCCCGCCAGCGCCCTTGAATATGTGCTCGACCTCGTTGATCTCGTGTGCATAATGACCGTAAACCCCGGATTTGGTGGGCAAAAATTCATCCATTCACAAGTCGCCAAGACCGCAGAAATCCGCGCCATGATCGGGGATCGCCCCATTCACATCGAAATCGACGGCGGCATCACGCCTGAGACCGCCCCCCTGATGGCAGCGGCAGGAGCCGATGTTCTGGTTGCAGGCTCTGCCGTTTTCAAAGGCGGCTCGGTCAGCAACCCCGCCCCATATGGCGAAAATATCCGCGCCATCCGCGCCGCCGCGACCGCCGCGCAGACAGGCTGAATCATGGCAATCCGCGCTCTTATTTTTGACGTCGACGGCACACTGGCCGAGACCGAAGAAGCGCATCGCCACGCGTTCAACGACATTTTTGCCGAGTATAATCTTAACTGGCACTGGAGCCGCGATCTCTATCGCCTGCTGTTGAAAACCACCGGTGGCAAGGAGCGGATGCGCGAATATGCCGCCAATCATTTACAAATCGACCCCGCCGAAATCCCCGTGGTCGAAATCCACCAACGCAAAACCGCGCGTTACGGCGAGCTGATCGCCCTAGGCACCGTCCCCTTGCGCCCCGGTATCGCCGATTTGCTTGCCGACGCGGCAAATTCCGGCTGCCGTCTGGCCGTGGCCACCACCACTAACGCGCCAAATGTTGACAAGCTGATCCGTGCAACAATGGGTGTTGCCGCACGTGATGTGTTCGAAATCGTCGCCGCCGGAGACATGGTCAAAGCCAAAAAACCCGCCCCCGATGTTTACAATCTGGCGCTCAAAGGTCTGGGACTGGAGGGGGCCGACTGCCTCGCACTGGAGGATTCGCTTAACGGTCTCAAGTCCGCCCGCGCCGCCAATATCGCGTGCCTGATTTCGCCAAGCTGGTACACAAATCAGGACGATTTTACCGGTGCCGTCGCGGTAGTCGAAAGTTTCGAGCAGGCCCGCTCTCTGGCCGCGATCAGATCGCTGCTGCCCGACGTCTAACAAAACAAAGGAAACCAACATGGCTGCTACCCCTTTGAAAGCGGTAATATTCGACCTCGACGGCACCCTCGTTGACAGCGTCCCCGACATCCACGCCGCAGCCAACGCATTGCTGCGCGCAATGGGATATCAGCCAATTTCCTACGAGATTTTGCGCTCATTCGTCGGCAACGGCATCCCCAAATTGGTCGAGCGCGTGATGCGCGCCAGCCATATGGACATAACTCCCGAGCGCCACGCCGACCTGACCGCGCAATTCATCGACCTCTACGCCGCCAAGCCGGTGGCGAAAAGTCAGCTATATTCGGGCGTTACAGATTTGTTAAACACGCTGAAATCGCGCGGCTACACCTTGGGTATTTGCACCAACAAGGACCATGCCTTAACTATGCAAGTCCTTGAAGGCATGGGTATTTCCAAGGTTTTTGACGCGGTGGTCGGCGGCGATACCATGCCAGTTAAAAAACCAGATCCGGCCCCTTTATTCGAGGCTATGCGCCAGCTCGGGGCCACCCAAACCCTCTATGTCGGGGACAGCGAAGTCGACGCGGCAACCGCATTGGCCGCCGATTTGCCATTCGCATTGTTCACGGAAGGATACCGAAAATCCGCCGTCTCCGTTATACAACATGCATTCTCATTCTCGGAATTTTCCACATTGGCCGAGTTCGTTGAGACCGTGTTTCAGGCCGAAACCGTCGCCTGAACGCCAAACAGTTCACGCGCGAAATTCGGGTAAGGATCGGCGATTTCGGTCGCGATTTCCCTTCGCAACAGCGCCAAAATCTCGTCGCCCGGTGTGGGTGTCTGCGGGGTGATTTCCGCCTGATCAAACTCAAATCCGGTATTGTCGCGAACCTCCTCGACGCTGTGGCCGGGGTGGATGCTTTCAAG
>CAYPUW010000191.1:0-4911 GCA_964413925.1 uncultured Rhodobacter sp.
CCATGATCTCGTCATAGCGCTGCATCGCCGTTTCAAAACGCTGGAACGAGGCGGCAGTGTGGTCAGCCAGTTCAACGGCAACAAAAACCGTGACATGTGGCCCAAGCTTTTTAAGGCTGATCTCGGCGCGGTAACTTTCGATCAGCCCCTCTTTTTCAAGCCGTTTCAAACGGTTCCAGCAGGGTGTAGCCGATAGGCCGACGCGCTCGGCCAGTGCGACTTTGGAAATACGCCCGTCTCCTGCCAGCACCCGGAGGATGGCTATATCGCGCGTGTCGAGTGTAATCATTGATCCGACCTAACCGTGATATTCATGCGGGTCAACAGTGCTACGTAGCACCTATGTTTCAATCCAAATGCTTTACCCCGCCCAGCGTGGCATAGGTGAGGCTCCTTCGGCAATGATGCAATCCTCAAAGTAAAGCAGTTGCATTGCGTCGCGGATTTGTCCTTCAGTGACTGATTATTCCTTCCAGATAGTCTCAGCACGTTTATAGGCAAGTTTTTGTTGACGCACATATGATGTCCGCTAGTGTTGTGTACATCAATAGGGGAACTTAGCACATAATAGCGCATTATTCACAGCAAAGGTTATTTAGACTCAACCTATCAACGATGTTGTGCATAACCAAGCCGGGAAAATACGTATTGGATGGAAAGAAAGTAAATGAAAATAAGCAACACGCCTTTTGGCCATGAAGAGTACCAGCGTCGAATAACGAAAACCCGGGTAGCGATGGCAAAAGCCGGGCTTGAAGCGATATTTGTGACCGATCCATCCAATCAGGCGTGGTTGACCGGTTATGATGGCTGGTCATTTTATACCCACCAAGGGGTAATTCTAGGCATGGAAGGCGATCCCGTTTGGTGGGGACGCCATATGGATAGCATTGGCGCGGGACGCACCGTCTGGATGGATGCCGCGCATGTCAAAGGCTACGGCGACCAATATGTGCAATCCACGGTGATACACCCGATGGAAAACCTTGCCTCGCATCTGAGCGCACTTGGGTTTGAGAAAGCACGAATTGGTGTCGAGATGGAGAATTACTATTACTCCGCCAAAGCCCATGCCGTGCTCGGCGCTGAACTCCCGGGGGCCGAGTTGATTGACGCCACGGCGCTGGTGAACTGGCAACGGCTGGTGAAATCTGACGCAGAACTCGGGTTCATTCGCAAAGCTGCCGGTATTACCGAAAAAATCATCAAAACGGCCATTGATCGCGCGGCGGTAGGGGTGCGCAAGAATGATCTGGTCGCCGATATCATGCATGCGGGCATTACCGGTGTCGGCGATGACTGGGGCGATTACCCGGCAATTGTGCCGCTAACCCCTTCGGGGCTGGACGCGACTGCCGCGCATCTGACATGGAGCGGCGAACCCATGCGCCCGAACGAGGCAACCTTCTTTGAACTTTCCGGCTGTTACCGGCGCTATCACGCTCCGCTATGTCGAACAATCTATCTTGGCACGCCGCCTGACGAGATGCGCCGCGCCGAGACCGCCCAACTGGAGGGGATCGAGGCAGCTCTCGACGCGGCGCGCGCTGGCAACCGCACCTGTGATATTGCAGCCGCCTTCATGGGCGTTTTGGCCAAATACGGCATCCAGCGCGAGGGCCGCATGGGCTATCCCATCGGCCTGTCCTACCCGCCCGACTGGGGTGAACGCTCGGCCTCAATCCGCACAGAGGATGAAACAGTGTTGGAGCCGGGGATGACGTTTCATTTCATGCCCGCGCTATGGATGGAAACATGGGGGCTTGAGACCACGGAAACCATCCTGATCCGTGAAACCGGGGCGGCCGAGACCCTGTGTAATGTCGAACGCAAGCTGTTTGTGAAGGACTAAACGCGATGAGCAAACTGAAAGACACCATTCACATCCTCGATGAATTGATCGCTTTTCCGACCGTGTCAGCCGACAGTAATCTTGCCATGATCGACTACCTTGCAAGCCGACTGGAGGCCGCGGGGGCCAGAGTTGACATCTTTCACGACGAAACCGGCACCAAGGCCAACTTGTTTGCCACTATCGGTCCCAAAACCGATGGTGGGATTGTCCTGTCGGGCCACACGGATGTTGTCCCTGCGGCTGAAGGTGACTGGGCAAGCAACCCGTTTGCAATGAACCGGCGCTGCGAAAAACTATATGGTCGCGGCACATGTGACATGAAGGGATTTATTGCGGCCACGATTGCCATGGCGCCCGTGCTGGCACAACACGTCAAGACGCGCCCGCTGCATTTTGCCTTTACCTATGACGAGGAAGTCGGCTGTCTTGGCGGGCAGGCGCTGGTTGACAGTCTGCAATCTAACGGCATCAGGCCGGGGGTGGCGATCATTGGTGAACCAACGATGATGCGTGTCATCGAGGGCCACAAGGGCTGTTGCGAATATACCACCCGTTTTGAAGGCTGCGCCGGTCATGGCTCGGCCCCTGAATTGGGGGTAAACGCAGTTGAATACGCGGTACGTTTTGTGAGCCGCCTGTTGGAACTGCGCGAGCAGATGCAAACCCGAACACCCACCGGCAGCCGGTTCAGCCCGCCTTGGACCACCATAAACATTGGCAGCTTGACCGGCGGGGTTGCCCATAACGTCATCGCCAACCGCGCCTCGGTTGAGTGGGAAATGCGCCCGGTGGTTAACGCTGACGGCGCGTTTATTCGCGAGCAAATGCGATCTTACGCCCATGATACCCTCTTGCCGGCCATGCAGGGCGTATGGCCCGATGCCGCGATAATCACCGAAGTGATTGGCGAGGTTGCAAGGCTAACCCCGATGGATAAAAACGAAGCCAAGCGGATCATGATGGAACTGACTGGCGCAAATAGTGCCGATGTTGTAAACTTTGGCACCGAGGCGGGGCTGTTTCAATCCATGGGAATGGATGTCGTGGTCTGTGGCCCCGGCTCGATTGATCAGGCTCATAAGCCGGACGAATTTATCTCGATTGACCAGATAGGCCACTGCCTGTCGATGTTGGAGAAACTGGGGGAAAGACTGGATGCATGAATGCCTCGGGGCGCAGATAGATCAGGCAGAAGCAATCATTGACGAAAGCCTGAGCGCACATGATCGTCATAACATCATGTATCACAAAATCCGCCAACGGATTTGCCTTTTGGATTACCCGCCGGGAATGCGGCTGTCGGAGGCTGCACTGGCCGAAGAATTCGGCACTAGCCGCACACCCCTTCGCCGCGTGCTTGCGCGCCTTGAAGACGAACGGCTGGTGAAATCCGTCCATGGGGTCGGCACATTCGTTACCGATGCCGATATCGGCGAACTGGAGCAGGCCTATCGACTTCGGGTCGAGCTGGTCCAACTGACGGGTATTTTGGAACCGGTGATTCCGAGCGTTGAGTTCCTGTCGCAGATGGATGAACTCATCAAGCGGAGCCTTGATATCAAGAATGGCGGCGACCCGCGCAGCTTCACGCAACTGGACATGAATGTCTTTCAATTGCTTCTGGGCCTTACTGGCAATAAACCTCTGCGCGACGTCATGGAGCGGCTTTACTACCAAACCAAGCGCATTTGGCTGAAATCGGCTATCGCGGCGCAGCTTGATATTGAGGACGAGTTCACCATCTTCCACCGAGAGCTTGAAGAGATCAGGGGTGCGCTTGTCGCCGGTGATTTGCAGGCCGCCGCCAATATCCAGCGTGCCCATATTTCCATGAGTTTTTACCGCTTGTTAAAGCAGAGAAAATAAGGTTTTTCGCGTTTGTTGTTGCTCTTTAATGCCGATTGGCAAACTGCTTTGCAATCCTCTGTGGGGCGGTGCTTACAACCAAATTAACCTTTGGTGAATGGACGCGCGACTTTGGCGATACAAAAGACGTCGCACATCTTGGCCGTCTTAGCGCTATGAATATCTCGGGTCAGGCCATGTCCGCCTTGATGTCGCGGGCTGGGGCATTATAGATTGCACTCAGGATCATCCGTAAACGAAAAGAAGCCTTCATGAACTGCCGTCACTGCCAAGCCCCTCTGAGCGATGTTTTTCTTGACCTTGGCAACGCCCCCCCGTCCAACGCCTATTTGACGGCCCAGACCCTGCGCGCGCCGGAAATTACCTTTCCGTTAAAGCTGTTCGTGTGCTCGCAATGCCGCTTGGTTCAGACAGAGGACTACGCGGATGCGGATATGCTGTTTCAAAACGATTACGCCTATTTCTCGTCGACCTCGAAAAGCTGGCTCTCGCACGCGGCGGAATATTGCACGATGATCTCAAAGCGACTTGATCTGAGCCGCGACAGCTTTGTTATCGAGGTCGCCTCTAACGACGGTTATTTGCTGAAGAATTTCGTGGCCGACGGCACCCCCTGCGTCGGGATCGAGCCAACGGGTGACACTGCAACATTTGCCGAAAACCTCGGTGTTCCGGTGATCCGCGAGTTCTTTGGCGAGGTGCTTGGTCAGAAATTGGCGGATGAAGGGCAGCAGGCCGATCTGGTGATTGGCAACAATGTTTACGCCCATGTTCCTGATATCAATGACTTTACCAAAGGCATCACCGCCGTTTTGAAACCAGAGGGGGTATGCACGCTGGAGTTCCCCCATCTGATGCGGCTGGTTGAGTTCAGCCAGTTTGATACGGTTTATCACGAGCATTACTCCTATCTTTCCCTGATAGCCGTCAGCAAAATTTTCGCAGCGGCCGGATTGCGCGTGTTTGATGTGGAGGAAATCTCGACCCATGGCGGTAGCCTCCGGGTTTATGGTTGTCGCGAGGGTGCGGCTATTGCGACGTTACCGAATGTCTCGCGGGTGATCTCGATTGAGCGCGAACGCGGGATGGAGTCCGACGAGTTCTATCGCTCTTTTCAGCAAAGTGCCGATCAGGTGAAAAACGATTTGTTGGGCTTTCTGCTTGAGCAAAAGAAGCTGGGCAAGACCGTT
>CAYPUW010000192.1:0-4885 GCA_964413925.1 uncultured Rhodobacter sp.
ACCGGTTACGCAAGCCTGACTGTTTATGTCGGTGGTGTTCATGCGCCGATACTGGTCGGCAATCCAAGCCATCTCGCGTTCGCCGGTGCCCATGTCGGGGGCGGGGACGTTTTGGCTCGGGTTGATGAGGTCGCGCTTGGCCAATTCATAGGCGAAACGGCGGGTGATACGCTCCAGCTCGTGTTCCTCATATTGGCGCGGATCAATGCAGAGGCCACCTTTGGAGCCGCCAAACGGGGCCTCTACCAGTGCGCATTTATAGGTCATGAGGGCGGCGAGCGCCTCGACCTCGTCCTGATTGACGCCTAGCGAGAAGCGGATGCCGCCTTTGACCGGCTCCATATGTTCGGAGTGAACCGAGCGATAACCGGTGAAGGTTTGGATTTGGCCGCGCAGGCGCACGCCGAAACGCACGGTATAGGTGGCGTTGCACACCCTGATTTTCTCCTCAAGCCCCGGTGGCAGGTCCAACAGCGCCACCGCGCGGGTAAACATCATGTCAACGGATTGGCGAAAGCTTGGTTCAGGCGACGTGTTCATCTCACTCTTCCTTGATTATTCTGCGGTTAATTCTGCGGTTAATTTTGTGGTTAATTCTGCTTTGGTTAAGGCTGCCTTGGTATTGCGGTTTCTTCTGGCACCATAATGCCAAAGAGAACACAGTTTTCTTAATGTTTCTTCACCATGAGCGGATTTAAGCGGAGACGCGGCCCCTAAATACGTCAAATTTGAGGCAGATGGTCCGTCGTGTGGGGGTCGCGGGGGTGAGCGTTGGGGGTAACACCTTGTTAAACGGGCGTTAACGGCGGCGGTGGCGGTGGCGAAATTGTGCTGGTGGGCGCAATTAGGTCCAAATTCGGCCAAACTTGCAGCATTATTGGCGGCTAAAACTGCGATATGACCCCAAGATTATTTGACATGGGGCAGCAGTCAGGGCGTGTGATGATGAAAAAGTTCCTGCGGAGATTCGCGAAAAACGACGAGGGTAACGCCACCGTCGAGTTTGTGCTGTGGTTGCCGCTGATCATGGGGATCATCGTCGGCGCGTTCGATTTGAACATTGTTTTGATGACCCAGAGCAATATGTGGACCGTGGCGCGCGACACTGCGCGGCGGGTGGCGATTGGCGAGCTGGATGCCAGCACGGGGCAGGCCTATGCGCTGTCACAGCTTACATATATGAACTTCAAATATGGTGTAGACATCACGGTTGGCGATAATGTGGTGGTCGATATTAAAACATTCTTAAGCAATGTTGCGGTGCTGGGATCCATGGGCGCGATGGGCAATTATGCGATTGACGCCAGTGTCACCATGCGCAGCGAGCAGTGAGTGGAGCGGATCATGCGGCGCATCCTTCACAGGCTTAAATTTCCGAACAGGCTTAAATTTTCGACCGAGGTTAGCGGTTTTTTTAAGGGATTTATTGGCGACGAGCGGGGCTTTGTTACCCATTTCGCGCTGACGACGCTGATTCTGATCTTGCTGTTTTCGGGGCTGTCGCTGGACAGTGCCAACTCTTGGCGGGTGCGTGATATGTTGCAAACGGCTGCCGATGCTGCTGCGCGGGCGGGGGCGATGGATTTGCCCAATGAGAGCAAAGCGATGGATTCTGCGTTAGAGTTGGCGGGCGATAATCTGACTGCGGCCAACAAGAAGGCCATCAGTGCGAGTAGCGTGGAGTTTGGCACATGGGACAGCACGGCGCGCAGCTTTACGCCGCTTGATACGCCAGCCAATGCGGTGCGGGTGAAGGCCTCGCGCTCCAAAGCGACCAACAATGCGGTGCCGACGTTTTTGTTGCGGCTGGTGGGGTTTAACAGTTGGAATGTAAACGTCGAAAGTGTGGCGTGGCGCTCAACCGAGGGCTGCTCTGTCGCCGATATTTCCTCTAATGGCAAGGTCAGGATCAAGTCGGAAAACGAGTTTTACAATGGCTATTGCGTGGAAGGGGCCAAGGAGGTCAAATTTACCGGCGATAACCAGTTTGACGACAATAACATGATCAACGTGACCGATCTTAACAAGCTGAAGCTGCCGGACTCAACCAGCCTGTCGTCGATTGTTGGGCGTGGAACCTCAAAGAGCCGCTCTGGGCTGACATATGGCGACATTACCAAGGTCAAGGCCTCTATCAGTGCTGCCTATGTGGCGGATGTTGCGGCGCTTGCGGCCAAGTATCTTGATCCGCTTTGGGCCAGTCAGCCGAGCTATATCAACCAGAATTCGTCGGTGATTAAGCTTGACGCCAATGACGTGAAATATACCAGTTTTGCGCCGGGGCGGGTTTATCAGATTCAATGTGGCGACGGTCAGGGCGAGGTGGCGCAGTTCTTTAAGGGGCAGGAAGTTTCAAAGGTGGTGATCGTGTCGGATTGCGCGATCTCGCTTGGCAAGGAGTCCAGCTTTGAGGATGTGGTGCTGGTGTCAAAGGACAGCGGCAGCTCGTCGGTTTATGCGGCCAAAGAGGTGGTTCTTGGCAAGGATGACGACTGCGAGGCCGGGGGCGGTGTGTCGATCTATGCGGCGGGCGGTGTGAAATCGGCCAAGAAGCTTGAGCTTTACGGGGTGGTGATCTCGGCGGGCGGCAAGGTCGAGTTGAAAAACCGCGCGAACAGGATCGCCGGGCTGAGGATTGCGGCCAAGGGCGATGTGAAAATTGATGGTAAGGCCAGCTTTGGCACCTGCAAGACTGCGGCCTCAATCGACGGCAATGTGGCCTATTTGCTGGTGAAGTGAGGGGGCGGCCCGGCTTAGCCGCCGGGTGGCGGGCTTTTATGTATGTGTGCAAACATTGATGCTTGCAACCTTGCCGTGACTGGCATTTGATAGCGACAGGGTCATGCAGGGGGAAAGATGCGCTATTGGGGTTTTCAGGTGTTGCTGAACGGCTTGACCGGCAATAAAGGCTGGCGGCCCATGTGGCGTGATCCTGCGCCCAAACCTGACTATGACGTGGTGATTATCGGCGGTGGCGGGCATGGGCTGGCGACGGCCTATTATCTGGCGCGCAAATACGCGATTACCAATGTTGCGGTGCTGGAGCGGGGTTATCTCGGCGGTGGCAATGTCGGGCGCAACACTACTATTGTGCGCGCCAATTATATGCTGGAGGGCAGTTCGCAGTTTTATTCCCATTCGCTGAAGCTGTGGGAGGGGTTGGAGCGTGAGCTTAACTATAACACCATGCTGTCGCAGCGCGGCTGTTTGATGCTCGGGCATTCCGACGGGCAGATGGATGCGCTGGCGCGGCGTGGCAATATGATGCGGATGCAGGGCGATGATGCCGAGCTGTGGGGGCGTGATGCGACCCGCCGGCATGTGCCGTATCTTGATTTTGACAATGCACGGTTTCCGATCAAGGGCGGCTTGATGCATTGGCGCGGTGGCACGGCGCGTCATGATGCGGTGGCGTGGGGCTATGCGCGCGGTGCGGATCGGCGCGGGGTTGATCTTATTCAGAACTGCGAGGTGACGGGGTTTAAGATTGAACGCGGTCGGGTGCTTGGGGTGGAGACTTCGCGCGGGTTTATTGGTGCAGGCAAGGTCGGGGTGAGCGTGGCCGGGCGTTCGAGCCAAGTGGCAGCGATGGCGGGGCTGCGGTTGCCGATTGAAAGCCATGTGTTGCAAGCCTTTGTAACCGAGGGATTAAAGCCGGTGATTGATAATGTGATCAGCTTTGGCATGGGGCATTTCTATATCAGCCAGTCCGACAAAGGTGGGCTGGTGTTTGGCGGTGATCTGGATGGCTATAATTCCTATGCGCAGCGCGGGAATTTACCGATGGCGGAGCATGTGGCCGAGGCGGGGATGGCCTTGATGCCGATGATTGGCCGCGCGCGCGTGTTGCGCAGTTGGGGCGGGATCATGGATATGTCGATGGATGGCTCGCCGATTATCGACAAAACCGGCGTTGAGGATTTGTTCATCAATTGCGGCTGGTGTTATGGCGGCTTTAAGGCGGTGCCTGCGGCGGGGGATGCGTTTGCGCATTTGCTGGCGACGGGGAGGCCGCATGAGGTGGCAACGGGGTTTGGGTTGGATCGGTTCGCGCGGGGGCGCGTGATTGATGAAACCGGCAATGGTGCCACGCCGAACCTGCATTGAGAGGAGGGAAGTCATGCGTCTGAATTGCCCTTTATGCGGGGAGCGCGACGCGCGCGAGTTTCATTATCGCGGCGCGGCCAAGTTGATGGAGCGTCCCGAGGCGGATGCGGGGGAAGCGGCGTTTTATGACTATGTTTACCTGCGCGAAAATCCGGCGGGGGTGAATAGCGAGCTGTGGTTTCACGAACTGGGGTGTCGTGCGTGGCTGTGCGTCTCACGCA
Source organism: uncultured Rhodobacter sp. (assembly GCA_964413925.1). GTDB lineage: Bacteria > Pseudomonadota > Alphaproteobacteria > Rhodobacterales > Rhodobacteraceae > UBA5972. Next base: position 4,329 of record CAYPUW010000192.1, read on the forward strand.
ATGTCAGCAGTCACGAGATATTGGCGGTCGAGTTGGCGGATGCGGTGAAACGGGGGCGAGCATGAGCCGTCTGGCCAAAGGCGGGCGGATTGCGCGCGATCGCGTGGTGCGGTTTCGCTTTGACGGGCGCGAGTTGACGGGGTTTGAAGGCGACACGTTGGCCTCGGCCTTGCTGGCCAATGACGTGCGTGTGGTTGCGCGCAGTTTTAAGTATCATCGGCCACGAGGTATTTTATGCGCTGGGTCGGAAGAGCCAAACGCGCTGGTTGAAATTGGTCACGGCGATCAGGCTACGCCCAATATTCGTGCCACCACGCAGGAGATTTATCAGGGGCTGGTGGCGCGCTCGCAAAACCGGTTCCCCTCGCTTCGGTTTGATCTGATGGCCGTAAACGATCTGTTCTCACCGTTTCTTGGTGCGGGGTTTTATTACAAGACTTTTATGTGGCCCTCGGCGTTTTGGGAACGGGTCTATGAGCCGATGATCCGCCGTGCGGCGGGGCTTGGGGTTTTGAGTACTGCGCCGGATTTGGCGCGCTATGACAAGGGGTTTATCC
>CAYPUW010000193.1:0-4868 GCA_964413925.1 uncultured Rhodobacter sp.
TTTCGCCTATGAAGCGATTGCCAAACGTCCACCAAGTGATCGGGTGATGAATATCATGATGTCGGCGGGTTTATTCCTGGTGATCGGGATGACGGTGTTTGCGCTCGGCAATGATTTCTTTTGTTAACGTGCCCGCCGAAAACCTTTCGTTAATCTGATCCTGTCATACTGTCGCCTTATTCCTGTTTAGAATGGACGGTGAAGATAAGAGCAGACAGGAAAGGCAGGCGATCATGCGACAGTTAGCAACGGGATATAAAGGCATTGGCCTATTGGTGGACGTCAACAGTGACCGGCTGATATCGATTCTCATCATTCTAGCTGCTATGGCGGCGGTTGGTCTGGTTGGCGTTGAATATGCCAGTTCGTCAATCGTGCAGGGAACGCAGGTGACGGCTTCGACTTTCCTCTGATTTTTGGTTTGAGGCAGCGAATTAGCCCAATTAGGCCCCAAACTTGCATGTTATGTGACTTTTTTAGGTCGCTGTTGAAATACAGCGGCCTTTTGGCCTTTGTCGTTTTGACATGGGGGGGGAATCCAACTATTCAGGCGAGAAAGAGTTCGCGCAGTTACAAATGCGAGCCATAGCGTCGGGTCAGTAGGATAGTGGATTGATGAAAATGCATCTGGTGGGGAATTTCAGGGCAACGCGTTTGATTGCTTTGGTAACGTTGCTTATTATAGGCTCGCTTGCAAGTACGGTGCCACCGGCACTGGCGCAGGCCTTGGGGGCCGTGAGCTTTAGTCGCGTGATTGTCAAAGGCAATCAGCGCATCGAGACAGCAACCATACGAAACTTTGCCGCTATCAAGACCGGCACCGAGGTCACCCCCGGCCAAATCAACGCCGCACGTCAGCGGCTGACGGCGACCGGGTTGTTTGAAGATGTGGCGATCTCGGTTAAAGGCAGCTCGCTGGTGATTGCCGTGCGTGAATGGCCAACCATCAATCGCATCGGCTTTGAGCGCAACAAGCGGATCAAGGACAGCAAATTGGCGGAGGTGATTACCTCCAAACCGCGCCACACCTATAGCCCGGCTCAGGCCGAGGCCGATGTGGCCCTGATCGTTGACGCCTATCGCCAGTCCGGTCGTCAAGCTGCCCAAGTAAAGGCCAAGATTATTCGCCGTTCTGACAATCGCGTTGATCTGGTGTTTGAAATTTTTGAAGGCAAAGTGGTCGAGATCCAGCGGCTTAGCATCATCGGCAACCGCAATTTTTCGGATCGACGTCTGCGCAAGATTTTGTCAACCAAACAGGCGGGCATCCTGCGTCGGTTTATCAAGAGCGATACATTCATTGCTGATCGGCTGGATTTTGACAAGCAGGTCTTGCGCGATTTCTATCTGTCGCGCGGATTTATCGACTTTGAGGTGGTCTCGGCCACTGCTGATATCGTGCGAGAGCGCAACGGCTTTTTCGTGACCTTCAAAGTGCGCGAGGGCCAATCCTACAAGTTTGGCAAAATCACCGCCAGCAGTGCATTAAAAGAGATTGACCCGGATGTTTATAGCGCGGTCATCAAAGTCAAAGAAGGCGGGGTTTATTCGCCCAATTTGGTTGAGCGTAGCATTGGCCGGATGGAGGATCTTGCCTCTAAAAACGGTTTGAACTTCATCCGCGTGAACCCACGCGTTACGCGAAATGACGCCAAGCGCACGTTGGACATAGAGTTCGTGATCGACCGTGGTCCGCGTGTGTTTGTCGAGCGCATCGACATTGAAGGTAACACCACCACGCTGGATCGGGTGATCCGGCGCCAGTTTGAAACCGTCGAGGGTGATCCGTTCAATCCGCGTCAGATCCGCATCGCGGCCAGCCGTATCAAGGCGCTTGGGTTCTTTTCCAAAACCGACGTCAACAGTCGCGAAGGCTCGTCGCCGGATCGGGTGATCGTTGATGTTAACGTCAAGGAACAACCCACTGGCAGCCTCAATTTTGGCGTGTCTTATGGTGCCTCAAGCGGCCTTGGCGGAACGATCAGCCTGTCTGAATCAAACTTTCTCGGGCGAGGGCAATTCATCAAGGTCGATCTTGGAGGCGGGCTTTCCACCAACTCCACCGAATTGACATTTGCCGAGCCACGCTTTCTTGGCCGCGATATACGCCTTGAGCTAAACGCGTTTCAGCGTACGACTAGGCAACAAAATACGTTTTATAATACTGAATCAAATGGTATTGCCCCCAACCTGACATTTCCGGTGAGCGAAAATGGCAGACTGCGGCTGGGATATAATTACAGTACGGATACGGTCTCCTACGTTGCGCCTGGGTCGTCAGTGCTGGTTGCTACTGGCAGTCAGACAGTTGGCTCGTTTGGCGCAAGCTATACATATGATACTCGCTCCAGTGGATTGAACCTCGGGGCTGGAACGATCGTGCGCCTATCGCAGAACTTTGCCGGACTTGGCGGAACTGCCAAATATTCAAAAACCACTGCGTTGGTAGGGGTGCGAAGTTCAATGTTTAACGACCAAGTTACTCTGAGTGCAGAACTTGAGGGCGGATTGCTGGTAAGTAATAACGTGTCCGGCAGTGCAATCACTGACCGCTTTTTCCTCGGGGGGGATATAATGCGCGGCTATAAGGTCAGTGGCATCGGACCGCGTGATCTGAATGCGGTCAATAAGGATGCTCTTGGAGGCAACACTTATGCCGTTGCACGGTTTGAGGCCAACTTCCCAATCGGTTTGCCCGAAGAATACGGTGTCGCAGGTGGGGTGTTCTTTGATGTTGGTTCGGTCTGGGGGCTGGATAATACGGCTGGTGGACCTGCTGGCGCAAATCCAGTTGACGCCTCGATGAAATTGCGCAGTGTGGTTGGGGTCTCGCTGTTTTGGAAAACCGTTATGGGACCGCTTCGCTTTAACTTCACCAAAGTTCTCAACGGCCCATCCTATGATCAACCGGAGGGGTTCAAGCTGACAATCGGCGCGCGGTTCTAAATGCCTAAGCTGCAAAATACGCGCTGGTTTTTCACCCTCGTTTTAGCTGGATTTCTGCTTCTGGGCGCGGCATTGCCCTCCCTCGCCCAGCAGATGGACAGCAAGATATTCACCCTCAATCAGGACCAGCTTTACAGCCAGTCCTTGTTCGGGCAGCGCGTTCTGGCGGAAATTGCCACCCGCAAGGCCGGGATTGTTGACGAAAACACCCGCATGGAGGCCGAGCTCAAGAGCGAGGAGTTGGCGCTGACCAAAAAACGCCCAACCCTCGCACCCGCCGATTTCCGTGTTTTGGCCGATGCGTTTGATGCAAAAGTCGAGAAAATCCGCACCGGGCGGGCGCAAAAATCGCTTGATCTCAACACTTGGAGCAATGGCGAGCGCAAGCGGTTTTTTGATCTGGCCTTCCCGATTTTGCTGCAATATGCCCGCGACATCGGCGCGCTGGTCATTCTGGATCGCCGCTCGGTCATCATCTCGTCTGACGCGATTGACATCACTGCCACCGCAATGAAAAAAATCGATGCCGCAATCAAAGACGGGGCGACGAGCGTCAAAGAATGATGCGCCCGACTTGTCAGTCCGCAAACTGATTGCTACTGAAGTGACAGATGCAAACCCTATAATAAAAGGCCAAAATATGACCGACACAAACCCTGAGGATTTGCCGAGCGCCGATCTCGCGATGATCCAGCGCATGATTCCCCACCGTTATCCGTTCCTGTTTATTGACAAGGTTCGCGACATTCGCGTCGGCGAAAGCGCTGTCGGCATCAAAAACGTCACCATTAACGAGCCGCATTTTCAGGGCCATTTCCCCGCAAAACCAGTGATGCCCGGCGTGATGATTGTAGAGGCGATGGCGCAAACGGCGGGGGTGCTGATCTCGCAAACGCTGGATCTGATTGATCGCGAGCCTTTGGTCTATTTCATGACCATGGACAAGTTTCGTTTCCGTAAAATGGTCGTCCCCGGCGATCAGTTGGAACTGCATGTTCGGGTCATTCGCGGACATGGCAAAATCTGGAAGCTTTGGGGCGAGGGCAAAGTCGATGGTGCTGTCGCGTCTTCGGGCGAGTTCTCGGCGATGATTGATGTCCCCAAGGACAACAAATAGCCGGAGGCCGCAATGATTGATCAAAGCGCCAATATCCACCCCTCGGCCATTGTCGAAACTGGCGCGCGGGTGGGGCCAAATTGCCGGATCGGTGCCTTTTGCGTGGTTGGGCCGAAAGTCGTGCTTGGGGCCAATGTCGAGCTTAAGAACCATGTGTCGATTGCGGGCGAAACCAGTGTAGGTGACGGCAGCCGCATCTGGCCTTTTGCCTCTATCGGGTCGGAGCCGCAGGATCTGAAATTTGGCGGTGAGGACAGTCAGGTCGAGATTGGCAAGAACAACCGCATCCGCGAATATGCTACGATCAACCCCGGCACCAATGGCGGTGGCGGGGTGACGCGCATCGGTGATGATAACCTGATCATGATGTATGTGCATGTGGCCCATGACAGCCAGATCGGCAACCGGATCGTGCTGGCTAACGCGGTGCAGATCGCGGGACACGTGGTCATTGGCGACAACGCCGTACTGGGCGGTCAATCCGGCGTACATCAATATTGCCGCGTCGGCACGGGGGCTATGATTGGCGCCGGGGCGGTGGTGGTAAATGACGTCATCCCTTACGGTTCGGTGATTTCACCGCGCGGCACGCTTGGCGGGCTGAACCTGATCGGTCTTAAACGTCGCGGGGCCGACAAGGCGCAGATGAACGAGCTTCGGCGGGTCTATAAATCCTTGTTTTCCGGCGAAGGTGCGTTGCTTGAACGGGCCAAGGGCCTACAGGCGGAGGTGTCGGAAAATCCTCTGGTGCTTGATTTGCTGGAATTTGTGCTGTCAAATTCCGACCGGTCTTTTTGCACCCCAC
>CAYPUW010000194.1:0-4846 GCA_964413925.1 uncultured Rhodobacter sp.
GACGCTGTTGAAGGTGACATCAGTGTCGCGAATGACCGGATTCCAGATGTCGATAATTTGGCCAAGATCGGAATTTGTCGCGGGGCGCAGGGGCATAATTCAATACCAGTCAGGTAGGTTGATGGCAGGTTTTTAAAACTTGCCGCAGAACACCACAACAATTCTTTGGCGGCAATGCGGAGTTTTCTGTTGAACCTTAATTCAACGCCGGACAAGATCAGGCAGCCAATAAGGAAGCGATTTATGACCCCGTTTGATCCCGCCGCGATCTCGCCCGAAACCCTTGCATTCGTCAAAAAGCTTGAAGCGCAGTTGGCCAAGCTGCCGGCAACGCATGAAGTGCCGATTGAGCTGACCCGCCGTGCTCGTGACGAGGGGTTTGGCCCGTTTCCGTTTCTGCCGCCCTTGGCAGAGGCGGCCGATGTAGATATTCCGCCAGCACCGGGGGGGCCGGGTCGCGTGCGCATCATGATGCCTAAAGCGGCCCCGACTGGGGTGTTTTTGCACATTCACGGTGGCGGCTGGACTTTGGGGCGGCCTTGGCATCAGGACCATCGGCTGAAGGCTTTGCAGCAAGCGACCGGCTGCGCAACCGTGTCGGTCCAGTACCGGCTGGGACCAGAGAATGCGTGGCCCGCTTGTGTAAATGATTGCGCGGCGGCGGCGCGCTGGTTGATTGAGGTGGCTGCTGAGCGGTTTGGCACCGACAAGATCGTGATCGGCGGCGAGAGTGCTGGCGCTCATCTGGCCGCAACCACGCTTTTATCAATGAAATCAGAAGGTAAACTTGATCGCTTTCACGGAGCGCTCATGACCTATGGCATGTATGATTTGGCGATGACGCCATCGGTTGCCAACTGGGGAGCGCGTAATCTTGTGCTTTCAACCCCGACTATCGCTTGGTTTGCCAAAAATCTCGGGGTGCCCGCAGACCAGATACGCGACCCTTTGGCCTCGCCGCTCTATGGCGATCTCGCCCACATGCCACCGGCCTTGTTTCAATGCGGCACCTATGATCCGTTGATGGACGACACCGCCTTTATGGCTGCGCGCTGGGCGCAAGCGGGGGCCGAGGCGGCAACCCTCTGGTATCCCGGCGGCACCCATGCGTTTGACTATTTTGACACGCCGCTGGCCGATCAGGCGGGTCGGGATGCGGTCGAATTCATGACCAAGGTGTTCTCGGGATAATTAGCGCGCCACCTTGATGACACCCTTTCTGGAGAGCGCATCTATGTCGACAGTTTGTAGATCGGCGCGCGACAGGTCAGGCTCCACGGGGCAAATGCGCGTAATAATCGGTCTTGGCGCGGGCCACTTGGCATGTCACTAACACTGCATATGGAACTTTGGATCCCCATCACCATCGCCGCTGCGTTCATGCAGAACTTGCGGTTTATGCTGCAAAAACACCTGAAATCCACACGGCTTTCCACCGGCGGAGCCACGTTTTCGCGGTTTATTTTCGCCAGCCCGCTGGCGGCAATTTTGTTTGCCCTATTGATAGTCGTCAGACCCGATCAATTACCGGGAGTGGATGCGCGGTTTTTTGTTTTCGCCATCACGGGGGCTATTTCGCAAATTTTGGCCACACTTTGTGTCGTCGCCCTGTTCGCCGAACGAAATTTCGCCGTTGGTATAACCTTCAAGAAAACCGAAACCGTACAAACAGCGATGATCGGTTTTGTGGTGTTGGGCGAAGGCGTTTCATCTTTCGGTCTTTTGGCCATCGTGATCGGCCTTGTCGGCGTTGTTTTACTGTCTGATCCACCCAAATCAAGCACCCGTCTGGGCTGGAAAGCCCGGGCCTTTAACCGCGCATCCGGCCTTGGCCTTGGCTCGGGGGCGTTGTTTGGCGTCTCGGCCATCGGCTATAGGGGTGCGTCGCTTGCGCTGATTGGCGGTGACTTTTTGATCCGCGCGGCGGCGACACTGGCTTTTGTTACCCTGTTTCAAACGCTGCTGATGGCGGTGTTTTTGGCAAAACGAGAGCCGGGCCAAATCACTGCAGTTCTCAAATCATGGCGTATCACCGGACTGGTCGGGCTGACTGGCATGCTCGGCTCGCTCGGCTGGTTTACCGCCTTCACCTTGCAAAACGCAGCCTATGTCAAAGCGCTCGGCCAGATCGAGCTGGTATTCACCTTTATCGCCTCATATTTTTTCTTCAAAGAACGCAGTTCTCAACGTGAGTTGGTAGGCATTGGGCTGGTGATCGCCAGCATATTAGCCTTGGTCATCCTGCTCTAAAAACGGTTCTTCGTGGAGAAAACATCCCCGCCGCAGGCCAGCTTACCAGAAAAAGCGCTTATCTTTTGTCGTAATATAGCCCAACTACATGCTCGGCTTCAGCAAAAAACAACCAGCGTGACGTGAACAGCCCGATCAGGTGCGATGCCACCACAACCATCAAAAGCGGCGCACTTGTTGGCAGGAACAAAAGAACTGCCACCGGGAAAATGCCCAGCGTTACCGTCGCGATCGCCCTGAGCTTCAGGGCGTGCTTGCGCCCAACGAGATGAACCATTTCATGCATCAGATAGTTGGGGCTGGAATGAGGGGACTCCAGCATCCTGACCTTGCCCAACGCACCAAGCCCGGTCGCTGTTTCAATCGTATGACCCGCCTGCGCAAACGCCTGATCGCCCATTTTCCACGCCGCCAATTGCAAGGCCGTCAGCACCAAAAGCAAAATCGCGGCAGGTAGAGTTTGCCCCGCCAGTAGTGCTCCGCCAGCCAGAGCGTAGGTCAGAAACAACACCGGCGTTAGCGGCATATTCCACCGAGGAACGGTCTTGAGTTGGTTATAAATCTTTGACGTAGTGAACACCGTCACCAGGGACATCGCTCCGGCAAGCCAGCCGACCACTTGTAAATGGGTGTCGAAAAAAACCAGTCCAGCCGCATAAACGCCCATGACTATCAACGTGGCCACCGCGCCAACCCCCTCGCGGCTAAGCCAGCTTGTACGCCACTGCGAAAACGCCTTCATGGCTCGTTGGGGATTGCCAAGATGCAATGTCGATGCGAGCAGTCCCCCCACCGCGAGGGCATAAGCCAGAAAGAAATAGCCAAACGCGGTCCAGCCCGAGACATGAGGAAAGCCAAATCCAAGCCAGAACATCAGGCCAAAGCCAAGACCGGAAAGGGCAGTGAAAATAATAACGGAAGGAGCGGGATTCATCAGATTTTCTCCAGCGCTTTGTCAAGCCAGCCAAGAAACCCCTGCGGTTTTTCGGCTATAGGCTCCAGATAGGGGGCAAGAATGTCGACGGTGTCGGTGACATCGGTTTTCGGTCGCGGCGGCAAATAGCGATTGACCGGCTTGGTGCCCTGTTCAGGCATCAGCTCAATCGCGCCACGCTCTGCCGTCAGACGCGATACATTGCTGTCGGGATCGGCGAAATCGCCAAAATGCCGCGCGCCTGCCGGACAGGTGCGAACGCAGGCCGGAATGCGGTCGACCTCGGGGATATTCTCGTTGTAAATCCGGTCCACGCACAGGGTGCATTTCTTCATCACTCCCTCGGCCTGATCCATCTCGCGCGCGCCATAAGGGCAAGCCCACGCACATAAACCACAGCCGATACAGTTGTCCTCGTTCACCAGAACAATGCCATCTTCCTGTCGTTTATAGCTCGCGCCGGTCGGGCAAACGGTGACGCAAGGCGCGTCCTCGCAATGCAGGCAGGATTTCGGCATATGCACAGTTTGGGCGTTACATCCGGGCTTTTTGGCCTCATATGTGTGGACGCGGTTCAGAAAAGTCCCCATCGGAGCTTCGCCATAGGCATCCATGTCAGACAGGGGCGCGCCGTAGTTCGAGGTGTTCCATTCCTTGCAACTGATCACGCAGGCATGGCAGCCGACACAGGTGTCCAGATCGATCACCAGCCCGAGTTTTTTGGCCGTAGAACTTGGCAGAGCGGTCATCAGAACTCCCCCCCGTAGGCAATATGTTTGGGACCGCGCCCAACCGGAGAGGCCTGGGCGGGGATTTCAGGATGGCTTACAGTGCTGCCCGCCTCGGCCTTGTCAATCTTGACCCGCAGATCAAACCACGCCGCTTGTCCTGTTACCGGATCAGAGTTGGACCAGCGATGGCCATCTTTTCGCGCGGGCAACAGCTCGTCTATCAAGTGGTTGAGCAGAAATCCTTTTTTGGCCTCGACCGCATCCTCGTCCAAAGCCCAAGCGCCCGAGCGTTTGCCAATGGCGTTCCATGTCCAGACGGTTTCGGGGTTCAACCCCTCCATCAGTGCGACCGGAACCCGGATTTTGCCGTGGCGCGAGGTGACCCACGCCCAATCGCCATCCTTGAACTGATATTTGGCCCAAACATCGCCCGAAACATAAAGCGGATTGGTGCCGTGAATTTGGCGCAACCACGCGTTTTGCGTGCCCCATGAATGATACATGGCCATGGGGCGCTGGGTTAGCGCGTGGAGCGGAAACTCGGTCGTGTCGACCACATCATCCTCAAACGGCGCCCACCAGACGGGCAGGGGGTCCATCACCTTTTTGACTTGTTCGCGCAGATGGTCGGGCGGTTGTTGATCCCCATAACCTTCGGCGGCCAGACGGAATTTTTGCAACGGCTCCACATAAAGCTGGAACACATAAGGCTGAACGGCATCGTAAATCCCGTGCTTGACGGCCCAGTTTTGATAGTCCGCGTTCCACGGTTTGAAAAAGCTCGCCTCGGGCGGAATGTGGTTAATCCAAAAACCGCCATTATCGATATAGGCCTGAATTTGATTTGGATTGGGCGCGCCGCGACCCTCGCCCTTGCCGTCTTTGCCGCGAAAACCGGCCAGCGGGCCAACACCGGGTCGGCGCTCGTGGT
>CAYPUW010000195.1:0-2197 GCA_964413925.1 uncultured Rhodobacter sp.
GAGGCAAAGCCCAACGCCGGCGTCAGATGTGTCCAATCTCAGTTGAACGCGGCAAATTTTGACGCGGGGCCGGAAGACGGGTTATTGGGTGCGCGGACAAGGTCGGCGATCGTCGCGTTTGAAAAACAAAATGGCACATTATCCAGCAGAACGATAAAGCCCGTATTGGGCGATGTTTATTGTCGGCTGATTGGATTGAAGCGACCAGAGCTAAAACGGTTTTGGCCGTCAAGTGCGGGCAAGGTCAAAGTCGTCTATTCAGCGTCCATAGACGCGGAGTTTCGCCGCGAGTTTGATAAGTCTCTTGCCAAAACACTCGATGCCGCCTCCAAACGGCTTGGCGTCGAGCTTGCGGGTAAAGATACTATTGTTATTGCCGACAACGCTAAAGATATGTTGGAGCTGGTTCGCAAATACGGTGAATTTAGTGATCCCGAGCAACGGCGAAATGTGCGAGAATCTTGCAAATCGACGGTGAAGTTTTTTGGGAGAACGCAGCCGGGGTTGACGTATTTTTGCAAAGCTCCCAACGCGCGTTTGGGCGATGGAATTGAGCAAACGTGGTTTGATTTCGCAATTGCACATGAATACATTCATCTTGTCCAATTCCAACTTTCTGGTGCTGTTGATGTATCTAAGGGCCTGAAACATAAGTTAAAGTACGAAGGCCCGATCTGGTTAATCGAAGGTGTGGCGCAGGCGTTTGCAAATACCATTGCAATGGGAACACCCGACTGGGATTTCAGAATTGTGATGTATCAGCGAATGAAAAATAAGTTTCCGAACCTTGCCTCCCTTGAAAAGGAAGATGCCCTCAACACCCGAATATCCGAGGTTTATCGGGCTGGAACAGTTGGCGCGATTGATCTGATCGACTTGAACGGCTACCCGGCGATTTTCAAAATGTTCGATAATATGGGGCGAGGGGAGCCGTGGATGGTCGCCTTTGAGAACGCCTTTGGAATGAGCGTTAAGGCCTATTACAAATTCTACGCCAGCGTAAATCGCTTTGAGGCGAATGGTTCTGCTATACGCGGGCCGTTATCAAAATAGCGGGCCAACAGAATGGGTCGCTGGCCGCGAGATAATGGCGATGATGCACGCCTGCTAGTGGATCGAAACGTCGCGTTTGATCCACTAGGGCAGAAACTCGATCCGAAACGGGCTGAGTGCTTGTGCGCCTGATTGTGACTTGTAGCGCACGAAGGTGAGCCGGGCAAAGCGTGGCTCGTCCTCGGAGGTGCAGAGGATTTCGAGGATTTGGAGCGCGCCTTTGCGGGCCTCGCGAAACTCCAGCGGCGTGGCGCAATCATCAAGGGCCGAGACCCCTGTGGCCATGAATGACAAGGTGATGCTGCTGGAGACGTATTTGCGCAGATCAGCCGGAGTTATCGTCGTGGGACTGATTTGCGCGAGCGCTGGCAAGACCATGCTGGCCGCGATCAGGCTGGCAAGAACGGGGGCGAGAAGGGGGGTGCGAATATCCATTTTCGCAGCTTACGGGCTTTGGGGCGGTGTGGGAAACAACGCTCGATCAACTCTGCGTCAAGCCTGTTTTTTAAGCCCCCCAAGAAACCGCTGGCGCCCGTTTGCGGAGTTGCTAAGCTCAGGGTGAGCATCGGAGCGCATATGACCAGCCTATCCTTTCAAAGCCCGATTGGCGTGATTACCCTCACGCGCGAGGGCGACGATATTACCAGCCTCAAATGGACCAAGCTGGCGCATCAAAAGGTGTCGCAAACCGAAGCGGGCGGCGTTTTGGGCGAGGCCAAGGCGCAGTTGCTGGCTTATTTCAGGGGGGATTTGAGGCGGTTTGACCTCTCTATGTCTTGCCCCTCCACCCCGTTTCAGCACGGAGTTTTTGAGTCGATGATGTCGATCTCTTATGGTCGGACCAAAACCTACGGCGAGATTGCCAGCTATGTGGATGGCTCGGCCCAAGCGGTTGGTGCGGCTTGTGGGGCAAATCCGCTGCCGATCCTGATCCCGTGTCATCGGGTGGTGGGTGCGAGCAATCTTGGCGGCTATTCCGGTGCGGGCGGGATCGAGAGCAAGGTATTTTTGCTGCGCCTTGAGGGCGGTGGTGGGCTGCTTATATGAGTGCGGTTTTATGAGTTTTGGCGTTTTTCTGGCGGTGATGCTGGCGGCGGGGCTGCATGCGGCGTGGAACGCGATCTTGCGGTTTGGCGACGACAAG
>CAYPUW010000195.1:2297-4842 GCA_964413925.1 uncultured Rhodobacter sp.
GCCGGAGAATCGCGCAATCTGCTGCCGTTTGCTTTTGCGTCGGCGCTGACGACGGCAGGGTATTCGTTGGTTGACGGGGTTGGCGCGCGGATTTCCGGGGACGCGACCGTGTTCGTGGCGTGGCTGTTCTTTCTGGATGGCTGCCTGTTTGCGGTCTGGGCGCTGGCGGCTCGCGGCTGGCGGGTTGTGCCGATGCGCGCCGGAGTGTGGGGGCTTGGAACTGTCGCGGGGGCGGCCTCTTACGGGGCGTATTGGATCGTGGTCTGGGCCATGACGGTCGCGCCGATTGCGCTGGTCGCCGCGTTGCGTGAAACCTCGGTCCTGTTTGCGGTTGTGATTGGCATCTATTTCTTTCGCGAAAAGGCCGAGCGAGGCAAGTTGGCGGCGGCGGTCCTGATCGTCACGGGGATCGTCGTGATGCGGGTTTGACGTATAACATACTGAATTTGCTTTTTAAAATAAAATACGCTCTCTTTGGTAATTTCTTAACCTGATCGGGTTTATCCTGCTTGGGAATGGCGGGGCAAAAGGAGGGAAGTTTTGCACGGTTTGGTCAATCGTTCGATCCAGTGTTTTATTCGCGACACTTACGGCGCTGAAATCTGGGAGGAGATCTGCCGCGAGGCAGATATCGGGTTCAATAATTTTGAGTCGCTGCTGATGTATGACGTCAGTCTGACATATGCAGTGTTGGCCGTGGCTGGCAAGCGTATTGGCCGGTGTCGCCAAGGTCTGCTGGAGGATATGGGAACCTATCTGATCTCCAATCCCGACCTTGACGCCCTGCGCCGCTTGCTACGGTTCGGCGGTGATAATTTTGAAGAGTTTTTGCACTCGCTTGATGATCTGCATGACCGGGTGAAGCTGGCGCTGCCCGATCTGGATATTCCGGTGTTTGAGCTGAAAGAGCGGACGGCCCAGACCTATAGTCTGAGCTATCGGTGGAAAAACCGTGGTTTAGGGGCGCTGGTGCTGGGAATTCTGCGAGCAATGGCCGATGATTACGGCGCGTTGGTCTTGCTGGAGCATTCAACCATGCGCGATGATCTCGGGGAGTTGGACCAGATTTCGATTAGTTTGCTGGATGGGGCGTTTGCCCAAGGTCGCGGGTTCGACCTTGGGGCGCAGGTGTGACATGACGCGTTCTGAATTGTCGAGTGCGGACCAGCGCGCCTATCGCACCGGCCCGCTTTTGGGCAAGCTGGGGTTGGATCAATTGATGCCGATGCATATCTGGGTCGGTCCCACTGGCCATATTTTGCGCGCCGGGCCGACCTTGATGAAATTGCGCCCCGACAGCAAGATCGTCGGTCAGCGCCTGACCGAATTGCTGGAGTTTCGTCGTCCCCGCAGGGTGCAATTGATGTCACAGTTGCTGGCCTATGACGGGAAATCCGTGCAAGTTTCGTTTCGTGCATTACCCCGAACCTCGTTGAAGGGTCATATGGTGGCCCTGCCCAAGAGGCAGGGGATTTTGTTGAATTTTTCGCTTGGCATTGCGATGGCAGAGATTGTGCGTAGTTTTGGGCTGAAAAGTAAGGACTTCGCGGCGTCAGACACCACCGTTGAAATGCTTTACCTGCTCGAGGCGCAGTCAGCGATTTTGGACGAATCCAAGAAGCTGAACACCCGTCTTCAAGGGGCAAAAATTGCCGCCGAAGAACAGGCCTTCACCGACACGTTAACGGGTCTCAAAAACCGGCGTGCGCTGGATCATGTGTTGACGCGGGTAACGGATCACAGGAGCGCGCAGAGATTTGGGCTAATGCATGTTGATCTGGATTATTTCAAATCGGTGAACGACACCTATGGTCACGCGGCCGGGGACTATGTCTTGCAAGAGGCGGCGCGAATCATGGTGGAGGAAACCCGCGCTGACGATATTGTCGCGCGCACCGGCGGAGACGAATTCGTGATTGTGCTGATGGGGTGTGTGGATAAGCGAAAGCTAAATCAGATTGCTGAGCGGATCATTTCAAGGCTGGAGCATCCGATCCTGTTTGACGGGGCGAAGTGCCGCGTTAGCGCCAGCATTGGGACCACGGTTTCAAGCGATTATGAAACACTTGACGCAGAGCAAATATGCAGCGACGCCGATGCTGCACTTTATCAGTCAAAAGACCGAGGGAGGGCTTGTTTCACGATGTTTGCCCCCAACTGAACATGCTTTGAACAAGGAAGTTGGATCACGATTGCGTGTGGACAACCTTGCCGAATGCGCGCGCGCAGCGACGAGTCCCCAATCTTTCGGTCCGCGCGTGACTTGCCCATCAAGTAATAGAGGCGAAATCGGTGGATCGACCCTATCTTTATGGAGCCAAACTAAAATCCCGTAGGTTGTTTTGCCTCCGCGACACAGCCCTCACTCGCCCTGCTCCAAGGTATTTTGGGTCGTTTGAGCGAGATTTTTCGACCCAGCGATAGTCGAGTGTTTGGCCGCCACTTGGCAGGCCATCAAACCCCGTGCGACTGGTATTCTCATCGCGACAGAGGTTGTCGCTGCCAAGAGGTATATCTCGGTAACATTCGTGAAAACATTTGAAAA
>CAYPUW010000196.1:0-4784 GCA_964413925.1 uncultured Rhodobacter sp.
TCTCATCGGCCAGATCTCGAACCTTGGTAGCGGGATCACCAGCATTCAATCGCTGGCCTCTCAATAGTGGGTGTCGCCTATAGGGTTAGCTAACCTCTTGAAATAATACGATTAAAAAATCTACAACTGTCCTCTTGAAGCACGACACATGTTTTCCCATATTTGTTTTACCGGATGCCTAATCAGGGTCCGGCAGACTGAAACAGATGGCCCGTCCCGTCGGGAGGGCCAACAAAATGTATCGCTCAAAAGGAGGATGCCGCTATGCGCAACTTTGATTTTACACCCCTTTACCGCTCCACCGTCGGCTTTGACCACTTCGCCGACCTGATCGACCGGGCTTTTTCCGGCGACGTGGCGCAGAACACCTATCCGCCGTTCAATATTGAGAAAACCGCCGATGATGCCTACCGGATTTCCATCGCTGTTGCCGGTTTTTCCGAGGATGATCTGGCGATTGAAACCCGCGAAAACCTGTTGTTGATTTCCGCGCGAAAATCAACCGAAACGCCGGATGACGGGCGCGCTTATCTGCATCGCGGCATCGCCGAACGCTCGTTTGAAAAGCGGTTCCAGTTGGCCGATCATGTGTTGGTAACTGGCGCTACCGTTGAAAACGGGATGCTCAATGTGGACCTGGTGCGCGAAGTTCCAGAGGCCCTGCGTCCGCGCCGGATCGAGATTTCGACCAACAAAACTATCAGCGCGAAACCTGCCAAAAAGCAGGTCTCAAAAGCTGCATAAACGTCAGGTTGGTGCACCTCACGTTAAGGCCCGGGTCAGATGATCCGGGCCTTTTTGTATAGGCGAGCGGCATTTTGCGCCTTTAATCCAGCGCGATGCAGATGTATTTCATCTCCAGATAATCCTCGACCCCGTGACGCGAGCCTTCGCGGCCCTGACCGGACTGCTTGACCCCGCCAAACGGTGCAACCTCGGTTGAAATCAGGCCGGTATTGATGCCGACCATGCCATATTCCAGCGCCTCGGAGACCCGATAAACCCGGCTCAAATCACGGGCATAGAAATAGCTCGCCAGCCCGAAAATCGTGTCATTGGCCTGCTCGATTACATCGCTTTCGTCCTTAAACCGGAATAAAGGCGCGACCGGGCCGAAGGTCTCGTCATTGGTGACCATCATGTCGGGGGTGACGCCGGTCAGAACCGTCGGCTCAAAAAACGTGCCACCCAGCGCGTGTTCATGGCCGCCCGTGACAATTTTTGCCCCTTTGGCGACAGCGTCGGCAACATGTGCCTTAACCTTTTCGACCGCCGCCTGATTGATCAGCGGCCCCTCGGTCACGCCATCGTCAAACCCGTCACCAACCTTCAATTTGTTCACGGCCACGGCCAGCTTTTTCGCGAACTCGTCATAAACCGCGTCCTGCACATAAATCCGGTTGGCACAAACGCAGGTCTGGCCATTGTTGCGGAATTTAGAGATCATCGCGCCGTCGACCGCCTTATCAATATCCGCGTCGTCAAACACGATAAACGGCGCGTTACCGCCCAGCTCCATCGAGGTTTTCATGATCTGATCGGCGGCTTGGCGCATCAAAATACGCCCCACATTGGTCGAGCCGGTGAAGGTCAGCTTGCGCACAATCGGGTTTTCGCAAAACTCGCGGCCAATATCAGAGGAGCGGGTCGAGGTGATGACGCTGAACACCCCTTTGGGCACGCCCGCACGCTCGGCCAGAACCGCCATTGCCAGTGCCGAAAGCGGGGTTTCGGCGGCGGGGCGGGCGACGAATGCACAGCCCACGGCCAGCGCCGGGGCAACTTTTCGCGCAATCATCGCATTGGGAAAGTTCCACGGCGTGATCGAGGCGACAACCCCGACCGGCTGTTTGATCACCATGATTCGCTTGTCGCGTTGATGGCCGGGAATGGTCTCGCCGTAAACTCGCTTGGCCTCCTCGCCGAACCACTCAACAAAGCTCGCGCCATAAAGCACCTCGCCCTTGGCCTCGGCCAGCGGTTTGCCCATTTCGGCGGTCAGAATTGCCGCCAGATCGTCGGCATTTTCGACCATCAACTCATACCAGCGGCGCAGCACGGCGGCGCGCTCTTTGCCGGTTTTCGCAGCCCAGCCCTTTTGCGCCACTTTCGCGGCCTCGATCGCGCGGCGGGTTTCGGCCACGCCAACATCGGCGATTTCGCAAATTACTTGGTCGCGCGCGGGGTTGCTGACGGCGAATTTTGCTCCGTCATCGGCGTCGATCCAGTCACCGGCAACGAAAGATTTCAGCCGCAGCAAGCTCGGGTCGTTCAGGCTTGCCTCTAGGGTTTTGTGGGTTGCCATGTTAGGTCCTTTCGCGATGAATATCCGTGCAACCGCTCTTTCACAATTTGCTTTTCTTCACAAGAGGCGGCAAGAATAGGGCGATCACAACTAGGAAAACTTATGGCCGAGATCGACTGGGACGATGCCTATGCCAACGGCAAATATATCACCGGCGCCGACCAATATCCTGTGCGCTGGCAAGCCGAGGCGGCGGCTTTTCGCGACCGGCTTTCAGCGACAATTCGCGCGCGGCTTGATCTGCCATATGGTGATGCGCCGCGCGCGCGGCTTGACTTGTTCCTGCCAGATGCCGCCCCGCGCGGGTTGATGGTTTTCGTGCATGGAGGCTTTTGGCGCGCATTTGACAAATCAAGCTGGTCGCATTTTGCTCAGGGCGCATTGGCGCGCAAATTCGCGGTCGCCATGCCCAGCTATACCCTCTGCCCAGAGGCCAAGATCGCTGATATTACCCGCCAGATCGCCACCGCTATCGACATGGCTTCGGGCCTGATTGCCGGGCCGATCCACCTTGCGGGCCACTCCGCTGGCGGCCATCTGGTCACGCGAATGCTGTGCGAAGACATCCCTTGGGCCTCTTGTTTTGTGGAGAGGATCGCGCGCGTTGTCTCCATCTCCGGCGTTCACGATCTTCGCCCGTTGCTCGCCACCAAGATGAACGATGATTTCAGAATGGACCCCGCCGAGGCCATCGCCGAAAGCCCGCTCTCGTGCCAAAACCCGCTGCCGGTTCCGGTAGTTGCTTGGGTCGGCGCGGATGAGCGCCCATCCTTTATCGACCAGTCAAACTGGCTGGCCGACGCTTGGCCCAACGCGACGATCACGTATGCGTCGGGCTGTCACCATTTCAACGTAATCGACGGACTGCTTGATCCACACTCAGCATTGATGGACGCATTGCTCGGGCCTTAATCATACCGCACCTCGTCGTCATCACCCAGATAAGCGCCGGTTTGCACCTCGATTAGATGCAGATCGACCTTGCCGTGATTTTCGATCCGATGGGTGGCACCGACCGGAATATCGACTGATTGCCCTTCATAAAGATCAAAGGTAACCCCGCTGATGGTGGCCCGACCAGAGCCTGAAACGATAAGCCAATGCTCCGCCCGGTGAAAATGGCTTTGCAAACTCAAAGACTGGTCAGGCCGCACCACCAGATGACGCACCACAAACCGGTGCTGCATGGTCAGACATTCACACAGACCCCACGGGTGCCGGGCCACGCCTGAGGGGACGGGGTCTGTGAAATGACTGCTCGGGGTAGCGATACTCATGGTGAAAATCCCTGTGATACCTATGGCTTCCACCTAAGTGCGGTAAGGTAAACGAGATGTTAACAAAAGCTGTGGAAACCGACTGTCTCCAATTTGGCGACAATCATCCTCTTGGCTGAAATATCCCCGGCGGAGCCATTTCTCAGGCCGTTTTGGCCCCGAACCGGTCCTGCCATGTGGCAAAACGATCACCCTTGGCCGCGCGCGCCAAATAGACCGCCCGCGCAATTGCCCGCGCCAGCGCCAACGCACCCGCATGGCCAAGCAGCATCAAATCCATGTCGGGCGAGCCAAGCTCGCGCGCACCCGTCGCCACCCCAAACACCAAATCGCCATCAAACGGGGTGTGACTGGGATAAATCGCCCGCGCCATGCCATCATGGGCTGCAATCGCCAACCGCGTCGCCTGCGCCTGATCAAGCCGCGCATCGGTGGCGACAATCGCTATCGTGGTATTTCCCCCCGCCAACGGCCTAAACGGGGCCACCTCCGCCAGTGGGTCAAACGCCCGCGCGCTCCCCAAGCCGCCATACTCGTCCTCAACCTCATGCGCCGCCGCCCAAAAATGCCCGTCCTCACCTTGCAAAACCGAGCCGACCGCATTGACCGCAACCAATGCACCAACCGTCAAGCCGTTCTCAAGGCAAAACGAGGCCGAGCCAAGCCCGCCCTTCAAATCCATCGTGGTCGCGCCAACGCCCGCCCCGACCGAGCCAAGTGCAAACTCTGCGCCTGCCGCCTCATACGCTTGACGACCCAACGCCTTATAGGGGTTCTCGCTCCAATTCTTATCGCCACCATTGGCCAGATCAAACAGGATCGCGCCCGGCACAATCGGCACGCGCATATCGCCAACAGCAAAACCGCGCCCCTCATGCGCCAGCGCATCAGCCACGCCAGAGGCTGCATCCAGCCCAAAAGCAGAGCCGCCAGATAATACCAGCGCGTCCACCTTTTGCACCAGCCGATCAGGGGCGAGCAGTTCGGTCTCGCGCGTGCCCGGTGCCCCGCCCATCACATGAACGCCAGTGGTGAACGGCTGATCGGCGACCAACACTGTCACCCCGCTTTTGAGGCCCGCGTCGCCGGCATTGCCAACCTTCAGGCCAGCTATATCAGTGATTAAATTTCGCGCTCCCGGTTGCATCATGCCCCCCTTAAATACACCCCCTTAAATACACCGGCCGCCATCAACTTCCAGC
>CAYPUW010000197.1:0-4778 GCA_964413925.1 uncultured Rhodobacter sp.
AAATCCCCACTGTAGTTATTTGGGATCATCCGCTAGGGTGCGCCAAAATTCCCCAAAAGGAGGCGTCGCGATGACCGAAAATTATATCGATCCGCAAGAACAAGACGACGACGCCTATGTTCTCAGCCGCGAGTTAGTCGAAACCATCCTTGAGGTGGTGGCGCAAAACGACCAACCCCGTCTGCTGCAACTGATCGAGCCGTTCCACGCCGCCGATATCGCCGATATTCTGGAGCAAATCGGCAAGACCGAGCGGCAAAAATTCCTGACCCTGCTTGATATGGATCTTGTCGGCGAAGTGCTGTCGGAACTTGACGAGGGCCTGCGCGAAGAGGTGATCGAGCAGCTCCCCAACAAGGTTCTCGCCGACGCCATCCGCGATCTGGAAACCGATGACGTCGTCGATCTGATCGAGGATATGGAGGAGCCGCAACAAGAGCTGGTGCTGGACGCGCTTGAGGATGGCGATCGGGTCGCGGTTGAGCAAAGCCTGCTTTATCCCGAAGACAGCGCCGGTCGTTTGATGCAGCGCGAGCTGGTGATGGCCCCAACCCACTGGGATGTGGGCCGCGCGATTGATTATCTGCGCGAAGAGAGCGACCTGCCGGAGCAGTTTTACTATGTGATGATTGTTGACCCGCGCATGCGTCCGGTCGGCAAAGTCTCGCTGTCGCTGTTGATGTCCTCAGAGCGTGACGTGGCGCTGACCTCGATTATGGAGGATGATTTTCGCACCATTCCCGTGCTGCAAAGCGAGGAGGATGTGGCTTATGCCTTCAACCAATACCACATGGTCTCGGCCCCCGTGGTCGATGCCGACGAGCGGTTGGTCGGGGTGATCACGATTGACGATGCGATGGCGGTGCTGGAGGAAAATGCCGAAGAGGACATTATGCGCCTCGCCGGTCTTGGCGACGAAAGCCTGACCGACCGGGTGATTGCCACCACGCGGCAGCGCTTTCCGTGGCTGGCGGTTAACCTTGCTACCTCGATCATGGCGTCGTTCGTGATCGCGCAGTTTGCCTCGACTATTCAGGCGATTGTGGCACTGGCGGTGCTGATGCCGATTGTCGCCTCTATGGGCGGAAATGCTGGAACCCAAAGCCTGACCGTGGCCGTACGCGGGATCGCCACCAAAGATCTCACCGGCTCCAATGTATGGCGGGTGATCCGGCGCGAGGCGCTGGTGGGGCTGGCAAACGGGGTGATTTTCGCGGTAATTATTGGCTTGGTTGGCCTTTATTGGTTCGACAGCCCCATGCTCGGCGTGGTGCTGGCGCTGGCGATGATTGCCAATATGCTGGTGGCCGGGCTTGCGGGTATCTTGATCCCAATCTGGCTGGAAAAGCTCGATATCGATCCGGCCTTGGCGTCGGGCGCGTTTGTGACGACGGTGACCGATATTGTCGGGTTTTTCTCGTTTTTAGGGCTTGCGGCGCTGCTGTTGTTATAGAGGCCGATGCCCACATTTGACTTGCGATTATTTGGGGATTTTCAGCACGCGATTGCGGCCCTTTTTCACATAGCTGAGCGAGGTCTCGCCAATTGCCGCGACCCGTCCGCCGTCAACCCTGTCACCGATTGTAACCCGGACAAATCTGCCGCTCGGCATCCTTAACAACGCGCGGCGCTTGTTGGGCGTGCCGCTCACGCCGATCAGGTTCAAGCGGCTGAGGTTGATGGCGTTCTTGACCGTGGCCGATTTGGCGACATTGGCACGGGTCGGCAAGATCGGGCCACGGTCGATAATTGGCGCGGTTGCGGGCCGTACGGCCGCCAACTTCACCCGCGCCTTGGCAACAGTTTTGGCAAAATCGCTGGGACGCGCCGCCGGTTGATATGACGTCAAAACCGCCAGATCGGAGGGCGAGTTATCCCCGGCCAACAGTTCAGTTTGTACCGAAATCGGTCGCGGTTTGGCGCGGCGTGCGGTCAGTTGCGCCAGCGTAAGCCGCCCTTGTACAAAAATCGCGTCAGCCCCGGTTTTCAGGGTCGTGGGCCGAGGGCTTGGTTTGCGCGCCCGTAACGGGTCAGGCGGCACCAGAGCCGTCGTCATCGGCCTGATGGGTGGGGCGATCTTGGGCTTGCCAAGCCGGACCAAAATACCGCGCGGGCTAAGAGCACCCTCCTTAGTTGGGATCACAAGTCCTTGATCATCCAGAGCAAAAACTGTGTTAGCGGGAAGCGGTGACAGGCGGGCGCGGGGCTGGTAATCTTGGGGACCGCCACTGAAATCAGGAAGAATGATTGCGTCATTAGCCTCCAGGTTACGATCTATTCCCGCCACAAAAATATCGTCGCGCACCTGATTTGGCGCGGGCGGCGGCGGAGTGCGAACGCGTCCAAGCGCGCCCGTCGCTTTATAATCAGCCTGCGTTTTGGCGTCGATTTTCTGTTGCGCGCCATCGCCGCCACTTTCGGCAAGCTCTTCTGCGGTTGGAACATTTAGGCCAGAAGCGCGAATCTTTGCCAACTCGGCTTCGCTGAGACTGCCCGCCGGTTTGGCGGTGTCAGGTTTGCCCGCATCCGGGTCGGTTTTCCCCTCAAACACCGAGCGGCGCGCCGGTCGGATCAGGGCCAAAGCCGGGTTTGGCACTGGCGTCCCAAGCTTTGCTGCAAAATCACTGGGACGGGCGCGTGCGGGGTTGTTTGCGCGCACACCACGCGCAGCCGATCTGGTGAGCGCGGTCTGCCCGTCCGTCGATATATTGCCGTCCCGGGTGGTCTGCTGGCTAGGAACAAACACGTAATAGCCTACCCCGATCAGCCCGATTGCCACCAACAGGGCCACGACACGCAAGCGTATTCTCCCACCCGGGCCTAGCGTCCAGCCACGAATTTTGGCGACCCATTCTGGCTTGAGTTTGCTTGGTTGCGGGTCGATTTGCGCCCCGTCCAAAGGGATTTCTTGCGCATCAGTTGGCGCGAGCGTCTTGGGCCGTTTGCTGATGCGCCCCACCGTGTCGATGGTGCTTTTCACTCTGCCAAGCGCCAGATTGAAAGCGCGCTTTGCTTTGACCACAAGCTTCGCGATTGCAGGTTGCAGCGCGCCAGTACGCGTGTTGTCCGCATCATCTTCTTGCAAAAAACCCTCGCGAATATGCACGTCTTGCTCAACCGGAGCTGCTATATCCGGCGCAAAACCCGTATTTGGTGCATCGGGGGCAGGATCCATCAAAACAGGCCGCGCGGTCTTAGCCCCGTCAAGCGTGGGGGTGGCGCGGGGTTCGGCAGGCTCGTTTTGTGGCGTGATATCTATACGCGGCGCAATCCGGTTGACCGGATGATCGGTGACCTCGGGCGGGGGCGCGTCAACATGAGCGCGGCGACTGCTAAAGCTCGCCAGAGCGTCGTCCGCGTCCTTGCCAAGCTTTTTTGGCACGATCTTGGCGGGCGTATCCACAGGTGATGGCGGCTCCGGCGCAGCGGGCGGATCGGTGAATATATTGGCACCAGCCGCATCCGCATCATCAGGACTGAACAGATTGTCATCTGGCGCATCGGCGGGCGCTTTCGGCTCTGGGTCCTCGGATTCTGCTGTCTCGTCAGAGGCGGTTTTCCCCTCCTTGAACAGGCTGCGCGCATCTACCGCTGCCCGAACCGGCTCGGGGGTGTCGCGCACATCCGCGTCCGCCCCCAGAAACGAATAAGAGAAATCGGTGCGGCCAAAAAACGGCTCCCAGCCTTGGGCATTGCTATGGGTATGGCCGACGAAACTAATGGGGTTAAAGCGATGCTCGACCGCGAATTCCTCAGCCTCGTCCAGCGTTTCATTCGCCACCACCGCCACATGAACCATCGCACCATCGCTGCGCCAGTCAATCGACAGATCCGCAACCTCATAAGGGGTTTGCCCCTCAAGTGCGGCCAATATTTGCGCGCGACGCTCGTTCTCCCCCGGACCGGGGGCATGGACCTCGCGATAAAGGATTTGCGAGGCGGGAATGATCAGTTTTGTGCCAAACCCCTTGCCTTCAAGCCCAACGGCAGTGCTGCGCAAAAAGGACAGGTTCTCGCGAAAAGACGGGTCGTTCAGGGCAATATCGCCCACCTCTGTCCACGCGCCGCGCGGCGAGCGATGAAGCAGAATAATCCCTTCATGGGACAGGTTTAGCGCAAAATTAGGTTTCATAACGAACTGTTTATCAAAATCCTGTGGCAGAGGGGAGTCGTCAAAGTGGCAACACCAAGATTATAGCAGTTTTTCGCTTATGAGCCAGAGAGCCGTCAACAATGGCTTGATGTTACAGCAAGTTGCGCCTTAGCTTTGCGCGGACACAACTCTTGGGGGCCTAGATGAAATTGCGACATTTTCTGCTGGTGTTATTGCTTGGTGCCAGCCCTGTTTTTGCCCAGAATCTCACGCCGTCCAGCGGCCCGATCCTGACCATGAGCGGAATCGGCGAGGCATTGGGTACGCCCGACATCGCCCTGATCGACATTGGCGTTGAGCTGCGCGCGCCGACCGCCGAGCAGGCGTTGCGGCAAAACTCCGCGCGGATGAAAGAGGTGTTCGCGTTGCTGGCAGCCAGTGGCATTAAGCCGCGCGATATTCAAACCTCGCAATTTTCGCTTTTCCCGCAATGGGAGGACCAGAAATCGCCTTATAACAAGCCCTTGCAGATTGTAGGTTTCGGGGTGACCAACGCGCTGAATGTGCGGGTGCGCGACCTTGCGCAGCTCGGCCCGATCCTTGATGCACTGACCAAAGCCGGGGCCAATCGCATTCAATCGGTGCGGTTCTCCGTCAACAACTCCGCGCGTTATCTGGACGCGGC
>CAYPUW010000198.1:0-4777 GCA_964413925.1 uncultured Rhodobacter sp.
ATTCTTTTCGCGTTGTTGGGCCAAAGA
This sequence comes from uncultured Rhodobacter sp., assembly GCA_964413925.1. Lineage (GTDB taxonomy): Bacteria > Pseudomonadota > Alphaproteobacteria > Rhodobacterales > Rhodobacteraceae > UBA5972. The sequence continues at coordinate 28 of CAYPUW010000198.1, forward strand.
GGCAACCAGACGCTGGGTCAACACCTCTATTCGTTCGAGATTTTCGTTCAAAACCTCTATGTTGCGTTCGGGGGTCACTTTTTCAGAAGGCATATTATCCAATTGCTCCCAGTTTCTGCATGTGCATTATACCCTTCGCACACACTTTGGCGTAACGACCGCAAGTTCTGTGCCAGCCAAACAAACTTATAAGGCGGGTAATAGCCATGAACCAGAACTTTGCAACCTATGATATGATGGAAAGCACCCGTCAGGCGGGCGCTTGGATGGGCGCGACCGCAAAAGCGTTTTGGTCAAACCCAGTTTTTGGCCTGACGCCAAGCCCCTTTCCCGCCACGCTCGCCGCTTGGGGACAGGTGACCGAGCACGCGTTTAACCGCATGATTGCCAAGCCCGGTTGGGGAATTGAGACGGTCGTGCGCAACGGGCGCGACTGCGTGGTCACCGTTGAGCCGGTGCTAACGCGGCCGTTTGGCGATCTAATCCATTTCAAAACTGATCGCGAAACCACCCCAAAGCGCAAGGTTTTGCTGATCGCGCCCATGTCCGGCCATTACGCGACTTTGCTGCGAAAAACCGTGATTAGCCTGCTGCCTGATTGCGATGTCTACATTACCGACTGGCACAATGCGCGCGACGTGCCGGTGTCCGAAGGTAAGTTTGATATCGAGGATTTCACCCTATACCTCGTTGATTTCATGAAGGAACTTGGTCGCGATACCCATGTGATAGCTGTCTGCCAACCCGCACCGCTCGCGCTGGCGGCGACCGCCTATCTGGCCGAAAAAAGCCCCGAGCATCAACCCCGCACCCTGACCCTGATCGGTGGCCCGATTGACCCGGATGCCGCCGCGACCGATGTGACCGATTTCGGGCGACGGGTGACCATGGGTCTGCTTGAGCATTCAGTGATCCAGCGGGTGGGCACGACCCATAAGGGCTTTGGACGGCTGGTTTACCCCGGCAATGTTCAGCTCAGTTCTTTCATCTCGATGAACCCCGAAAATCACGCGCGCTCTTTTTCCAACCAGATCAGCGCCGTCGCCAAGGGCGAAGCGTCAGAGCATGATCGCCACAACACTTTTTACGACGAATATCTATCGGTGATGGATATGACGGCAGAGTTTTACCTCTCGACGGTCGAGCGGATTTTCAAGACCCGCGACATTGCCGACAACAAATTTGACGTAAAAGGTCATCGGGTCGATATCGGCAAAATCACCAAAACTGCGGTCAAAACCGTGGAGGGGACCAAGGACGATATCACCGCTCCCGGCCAGTGCATCGCCGCACTTGATCTGCTAACGGGCCTGCCTGACAGCAAAAAAGCCAGCCATGTAGAGCCGGGTGCCGGGCATTACGGGATTTTTTCCGGCAAAGCTTGGCGTCAGAATATTCGCCCGTTGGTGATAGATTTCATCGACGCAAATTCCGGCAAAAAGGGCTGAACTTCAGCCGCCTTTTGTCACGTCGTGACCATAAAGCCAGTCATAGCGGCCCAAAACCCGCTCTGGCGCCACCCGTCCCGCGATGTGCATCGCGCCATGTAAAACAGAGCGCAGCGGCGAGGACATATGATAAGCCCGCGCATTGCCCCTGGACGCTTTTACGATCCGCTTAACCCGCCCGATCCGCCGAGTTTTATAGGCGGCAAACGCGTCCAGAACATCGTCGTGGCGATCCATCTCCTCGGCCAGAACCCACGCATCCTCAATCGCCATATTGGCCCCTTGCGCCAAATACGGCAGGGTCGGATGGACGGCGTCGCCCAAAATGGCCACTCCGCTTTGCGACCAGGTGTCGGCAACCGGATGGGCGAACAGGCCCCACAAGTTGACATTCTCACAAAGAGACAGCAAGCGTCTGATTTCAGAGGAGAACCCAGAAAATGCCGCCTGCAAATTGGCCGGATCATCCAGATGATTCCAGCCCTCGGCAACCCAACTGTCGCGCTCCTCCACGGCCACGATGTTGATCAGACGGCCATCTCGCAAGGGGTACGCAACTAAATGACGCTTTGGTCCCATGTAGACTTTGGCGATGGCGGGTAAGTTATAGGCCGGCAAATAGCGCGCCTCAACTGTTGCACGCCAAGCCACCTGTCCCGTAAATTTCGGCGGTTTGCGTATGTTCAGCGCCTGGCGGGTCAGCGAGCGAATCCCATCGGCACCAATCAGAATTTTGGTGGTGCGTTGGGGTCCGTTTTCAATCGGCAACGTCGCTTGATCAAAGCCAATCGCCACCCCGGTCACGGATTTACCAAACAGTATGGTGACACCGTGGCGTTTACACGAAGCCGCCAAAATCTCAATTAAATCAACGCGGTGCATCAATAGATAAGGCGTGTTTCCCGCCCGCGCTGCGCTCTGCATGTCCAATCGCATGACAGGATCGCCGCCGCGGTAATCGTGAAGTTGAACGGCCTCAAGCTCCATCCCCGCCTTGGCCACGCGCCGCCCAAGATCAAGCGCCTCAAACACTGCTGTCGCATTCGGAGTTATTTGCAACCCGGCCCCGACCTCGGCCAATTCGGGGGCTTGATCAAGCACCGTCACGCGCGCTCCACGCCGCGCGAGCGCAATCGCCACCGTCAGGCCACCAATGCCCGCCCCTAAAACCGTGATACTTTTGCCGCCAACTGCCATAGGCAAACCTTTAACGCAAATCACCGGCGCGTTGAAACCCCGGTGATCGCCTTTATTCGGTGTTCATACGTCTCACTTGTCGCGATGAACTTTTTCTTTGCGCTCGTGCTGCTCTTGCGCCTCAAGGCTGAGGGTGGCAATCGGGCGGGCGTCCAGTCGTTTAAGCGAAATCTGTTCGCCCGTTTCCTCGCAATACCCATAAGAGCCATCTTCGATCCGGCGCAGGGCCGATTCGATCTTGGAGACCAACTTGCGCTGGCGGTCACGGGTGCGAAGCTCCAGCGCGCGGTCGGTTTCTTCCGAGGCGCGGTCGGCGACATCGGGGATATTGCGGGTGCCGGCCTGCATCCCCTCAATCGTGTCGCGATTACCTTCCAGTATCCCGGTTTTCCAATCCGTCAGCTTGGTGCGAAAATACTCGAGCTGACGCGGGTTCATGAACGGCTCATCATCCGCAAGAACATACCCCACTTCAAGAACGGTTTGCGCCTTCATGCTATCCTCCCCAAGATATAAATAACGCCGACTCACCCGTAAAATTTTCGGAATAACTCAGAGCCGCTGCGGTTCGATTACAGCAAACCCGCCCCCTTTGTCACCCCGTGAAATGCGCATCTTGAAGCTTCGTGAACGCGTGTTAAAGTCGCCACAGGTTCAAACTCACAAAAATCGCCAGAGGCTTCTAAGCATTATGAAATTTACCGGTACTGAAAGTTATGTGGCGACAGATGATCTGACTGTTGCCGTTAACGCATCAATCGCGCTAGAGCGCCCGTTATTGGTGAAAGGCGAGCCGGGAACCGGCAAGACAGAACTGGCGCGGCAAGTGGCGCAAAGCCTTGATCTGCCGATGATCGAATGGAACATCAAGTCCACCACCAAAGCCCAGCAAGGTCTCTATGAATATGACGCTGTTTCGCGGCTTCGCGACAGCCAGCTTGGCGAAGAAAAAGTCCATGACGTGGGCAATTACATCAAAAAGGGCAAGCTGTGGGAGGCCTTTGACGCGGATCAGAAACTCGTGCTGCTGATTGACGAAATCGACAAAGCCGATATCGAGTTTCCCAATGATTTGTTGCAAGAACTCGACCGGATGGAGTTTTACGTCTACGAAACCGGAAAAACTATCCGCGCGCGCCACCGCCCGATTGTAATCATCACCTCAAACAACGAAAAAGAGTTGCCGGACGCATTTTTGCGCCGCTGCTTTTTCCACTACATCCGCTTTCCCGACGAGGACACCTTGCGCAAAATTATCGACGTGCATCACCCCGGCCTGAAACCGGCATTGGTGACCGAGGCGCTAACGCAATTCTTCGCCATTCGCGAAACACCGGGGTTAAAGAAAAAACCGTCAACCTCGGAGGTGCTGGACTGGTTGAAACTTCTGTTGGTTGAGGATTTATCACCCGAGGATCTGAGACGAGACGGCAAGGACGCGCTGCCAAAGCTCCACGGGGCTTTACTCAAAAACGAGCAGGACGTGCATATGTTTGAACGACTTGCGTTCCTTGCTCGAGGCCAACGATGAGCGGCCTTTTCATTCGCGAAATCCGGCCCGAGGACGAAAATGATTGGCACCGTCTCTGGACGGAATATTTGGTTTTTTATGAAAGCTCCGTTTCTGAAGAAGTCTACAAAACCTCTTTCGCCCGTCTGCTGAGTTCTGCAGACGGTGACTTTCGCGGGTTCGTCGCCGAACTTGATGGTCGCCCGTGTGGTCTGGTTCATTATCTCTTTCACCGCCACATGTGGAAGGTCGAGAAAACCTGCTATTTGCAAGATTTATACGCGGAACCTGCCGCACGCGGACATGGTGTCGGGCGCGCCCTGATTGAGGCCGTCTATGCGGCGGCCGATCAGGCCGATGCCCCGGCGGTCTATTGGCTGACGCAAGAGGGCAACCAAACAGCAAGGCAGCTTTATGACCGGATTGGCAAACTCTCGCCATTTATTAAGTATATTAGGTCGTGAATGATCAAACGTTTTCTTCCTCTTGCATTTCTGGCCCTGAGCGCCTGCGCAGCCTCTCCATTGACCGAGTTTCCGTCACGTGCTGTTGCGCCAGAGTTGAACCTACCTCCGACTAAATCTTTCACCAAGGC
>CAYPUW010000199.1:0-4775 GCA_964413925.1 uncultured Rhodobacter sp.
CGCAGGCAACGGTGTCGGTGCGCATGGAGGAAGACGGCAAGATCGTCACCGGCCAAAGTGCGGATACCGACACGGTGCTGGCCTCGGCCAAGGCTTATGTCAACGCGCTCAATAAATTGTTGATGCTGCGCGAAAAGTCGATACCGGACGTTGAGGCATCGTAGCCACGCGCGTTTTTGAGAATGGGAGCGAGGGGCATCGGCCTCTCGCGCCACCCCAGCGGGATCAGCCATCTGCGCTCGGCGAAATCGCGCCCATTTAATCCGGGCGCGCCCCTTTACGGCATGCGGGTCGCGCGCATATAAAAGGCAAGTTTTGCGAGCAGCAGAGTCGCAATCGGGCGCGGTACTCATACAGGAATTTTCTTTCATGGCGGGGCTTTTTTCGAGTCTTTTTTCAGCAGATATGGCAATTGATTTAGGGACGGCGAACACGCTGGTCTATGTCAAAGGCAAGGGCATCATTTTGAACGAGCCTTCGGTTGTGGCCTATCACATCAAGGACGGGCGCAAGGCGGTTTTGGCTGTGGGCGAGGACGCCAAACTGATGCTCGGGCGCACCCCCGGCTCGATCGAGGCGATCCGGCCCATGCGTGACGGGGTCATCGCCGATTTTGACACCGCCGAGGAAATGATTAAACATTTCATCCGCAAGGTTCACAAACGCACCACCTTCACCAAGCCCAAGATCATCGTCTGCGTGCCATATGGCGCAACACCGGTCGAGAAACGCGCGATTCGTCAGTCGGTTTTGTCGGCGGGGGCGCGCAAAGCTGGCCTGATTGCCGAACCGATTGCCGCCGCTATTGGCGCGGGCATGCCGATCACCGATCCCACCGGCAATATGGTGGTTGATATTGGTGGCGGCACCACCGAAGTGGCGGTTTTGTCGCTTGGCGACATCGTTTATGCGCGCTCGGTTCGCGTCGGCGGCGACCGGATGGACGAGGCGATTATCTCTTATCTGCGCCGCCAGCATAACTTGTTGATTGGCGAAGCCACCGCCGAGCGCATTAAAACCTCGATCGGCACCGCGCGTATGCCCGATGACGGGCGGGGCGCGAGCATGGAAATTCGTGGGCGTGATTTGCTCAACGGCGTGCCGAAAGAGACCGAAATAACACAAGCTCAGGTTGCAGAGGCTCTGGCGGAGCCGGTACAGCAAATCAACGAGGCGGTGATGAGTGCGCTAGAAGCAACCCCACCCGATCTTGCCGCCGATATCGTGGATCGCGGTGTGATGCTGACCGGCGGAGGCGCACTTTTGGGCGATCTTGATCTGGCGCTGCGCGAGCAGACCGGGTTGGCTATTTCGGTGGCAGAGGAGTCCCTTAACTGCGTGGCCATGGGCACGGGCAAGGCGCTTGAGTTCGAAAAACAGCTTCAACATGTGATAGACTATGAAAGTTAAGCGTTAACTTCAGCCACGCAAAGGACAGGTCAGTGGCCCGAGTTCATCATTCAGATCAGCAGTATGGCCGCTCGGTCAGACGAGTCCTGCTCGGGGTTCTGCTGGTATTTCTGTTCGCCATATTCCTGCTCTGGCGCATAGATAATCCGCGCATCGAGCGGTTTCGAAACGCGATAATCGACCGGGTCATTCCCAGCTTTGACTGGGCACTGGTTCCGACGGCGAAAGCCACGCGCATGTTAAGTGACTTTGAATCATATGCTAATATATATGATCAAAATCAAGAGCTTCGGCGTGAGTTACAGCGCCTGAAAGGCTGGCGCGAGGCCGCACTTCAGCTTGAACAAAAGAACGCCAAACTGCTGGAACTGAACGACGTTCGCATTAGCCCGAAACTGAGCTATATCAGCGGGGTGGTGCTGACCGATAGCGGCTCGCCGTTTCGTCAATCAGCGCTGATAAATGTCGGACGCCGTGACGGGGTGATTGACGGCTGGGCGACGATGGACGGGCTGGGTCTGGCCGGGCGGATCTCAGGCGTGGGCGAAAGCACCTCGCGGGTGATCTTGCTTACCGATAGCAGCAGCCGGGTGCCGGTAACCATCCTTCCGTCGGGGCAAAAGGCCATCATGGCGGGGGTAAACACCCCGTTTCCCGTGATAAAATTTCTGGAAACCCCTTCCGAAATTAACCCCGGCGACCAGATTTTCAGCTCTGGCGATGGGCGGGTTTTCCCGCCGGATATTTTGGTCGGCCACATAATTTTGAGCCGCAACAAACGATATCTTGCGCAACTTGCAGTTGATTATCAGCGGCTGGAATTCCTACGTGTCCTGCGCTCGGTTCCGAGCGAGCAGATCGGCGTTTCCGACACCATGATTGGCGCGCCTAAAACCGCCCCCAAACCGCAGGTGCCTGCAATCGGAGGCAATGATGGCTAGGGCAATCACGGCAAAAATCTGGTTCGGACAGACGGCATTCGCCCTCAGCGCCGCCGCCATCATGTTCTTTGGTCTGGTCCCGCTTGATTTCACCCCCGGCGGCGTGCCGTGGCCCGACCTCATGCTTGGCCTGGCCTATGCAATCTTGCTGAGACGGCCCGAATTCGTGCCGATCTGGCTGATCGCCACGGTGTTTTTTATCGCCGATATTTTGATGATGCGCCCGCCGGGATTATGGACCGCGATTGTGTTGCTCAGCCTTGAATTTTCGCGCAATCAGGTCGCCAGACTGCGCGAGTTGGCCTTCCCGTTTGAGTGGGCGTTCGTCGCTGGCACCATGTTTCTCGCCATTCTCGGCAATCGCGTGCTGCTGGCCATAACCCTGCTGCCGGTTGCCAATTTTGGCACCACCATGCTCTATTATTTTGTCACGGTTTTGGCCTATCCATTGATCGTATTTTTCTGCTATTTTGTTCTTAGGATTCGGCGAATTTCGCCCAATGAGGCGATACGTTATGGGCATTCCCTATGAGCCTTAATCGAAGATATGATCCTAAAGTGGCCAAGAAATTGACCCGACGCGGCCTGATCCTGTTCGGCGCACAGGCTGGTGTTGTCGGGCTGTTGGCGTTGCGCTTGCGATACCTGCAAGTAGATCAAGCGGATCAGTTTCGCCTATTGGCCGAGGAAAATCGTATAAATATCAGACTATTAGCGCCAACGCGCGGTCTGATCACCGATCGCAACGGCGTTGATCTGGCGGAAAACATCCCCAATTATCGCATCATTATCGTGCGCGAGCAGGCCGGAGATGCCGCCGCGACCCTCGCCCGTCTGGCAACTATTATTCCACTTGAGCAAAAAGACATCGACGCCACGCTCAAACTGATGAAGCGGCGCGCCTCGTTTGTGCCGGTGACCGTCGCCGAACGTCTGAGCTGGCCCGAGATGGCCGCCGTCGCCGCCAATGCGCCCGCCCTTCCGGGGATTTCCGCCGAGGTGGGTTCAACCAGATTTTATCCGCGCGGCAAGGATTTCGCCCATATCGTCGGCTATGTTGGCCCGGTCAGCGATTATGATCTCAGCCACACCGAGGATCAGGACCCGCTGCTGCAAATCCCCAAATTCCAGATCGGTAAAAACGGGGTTGAAAAGCGCATTGATCGACGCCTGCGCGGCTTTTCCGGCACCAAGCGCATCGAAGTTAACGCGGTCGGGCGCACCATGCGCGAAATTGGCCGCAACGAAAGCAAACCCGGCACCAATCTGGAGCTGACCTGCGACAGCCATTTGCAAAACTACCTGCAAGCGCGCCTTGGCAATAACAGCGCATCAGCGGCGCTGATTGATGTGAACACCGGCGAGATCATGGCGATCGGCTCTGCTCCAAGTTTTGACCCCAACAAATTCGTCACCGGGATTTCCTCGGTTGATTACAAGGAGTTGATGTCAAACCCCTATCGCCCGCTCGCCAATAAATCGGTGCAGGGAACCTACCCTCCGGGATCGACCTTCAAGATGATGGTCGCACTTGCCGCCCTTGAGGACGGGGCAATTGATCTAGTGGAAACCATTTATTGTCCGGGGTATTATGACCTTGGCAACCAGCGGTTTCACGGCTGGAAGCGCTCGGGCCATGGCAATGTCAACCTGCGCAAAAGCCTGCGCGATTCGTGTGATGTATTCTATTATCAGGTCTCCCAGCGGGTCGGCATCGAAAAAATCGCGGCGATGGCGCGCAGGTTCGGGCTGGGCGCACGGCTTGATTTGCCGCTCAACGGCATCGCCGCTGGATTGATCCCGACCAAAGAGTGGAAGCGCAGCACCGTGGGCGAGCCTTGGCGCATTGGCGATACGCTGAACTCGGCAATTGGGCAGGGTTTTGTTTTGGCTTCGCCGGTGCAACTGGCAACAATGGCCGCGCGCCTTGCCACCGGGCGCGCCGTGGTGCCAAAACTGATCCGCTCGGTTGACGGGGTTAAAACCGCCTCTGTGCAGGCGCTTGACCTTGGCCTGTCGGACATGGCGCTCAATGCGGTGCGCGGCGGCATGTTCGCGGTTTCAAACGAGCGCGGAGCCACCGCCTATTCCACCCGCATCGCCGAGAAAACCATGCGTATGGCAGGCAAAACCGGCACCAGCCAAGTGCGCCGCATCACCAAGAAAGAGCGCGCCAGCGGGGTCATCCGCAATGCCGATTTACCTTGGGAGCGGCGCGATCACGCGCTGTTTGTGGCCTTCGCCCCATTTGACAAGCCACGCTATGCGATTGCGGTGGTGGTGGAGCATGGCGGCGGCGGCTCGCGGTTTGCCGCACCAATTGCGCGCGATGTTTTGTTGGAGGCGCTTTACGGCGGCCAACCCCCGGCAACAGCCTATCCGAAAAGCCAGCGCACGCGGATCAAGAACGAGCGCAAGCTTTTG
>CAYPUW010000200.1:0-4775 GCA_964413925.1 uncultured Rhodobacter sp.
CCCCATCAGAACACACGCCCAGCAATCAAGGTGCGACCGACCACGAAAACCATGATTTTGCACCGCTCAACCGTTAACGCTTCGGGCTGCCCGCTTAGGGCCTGGCCAATTGCGCATAGCACCTGATCGGCCTCCAACTCAAAAGTCTCGCCGGTCTCGACCAACCCCTGATCTGTCGTTTGTGTACGAACAAATATCACAGCATTTTCACGGATCATCTTGGGAGCGGCGTTATAGATGATCCTGACCCCTCTGGATGTCGCCAGATTCTGCTCAAAAACCGAGGCCGCCATCGCCGCTTTGCCCCGCCGATACACCATCGTCACCGTTTCAGCCCCCAAAAGCTTTGATTGCACCGCAGCATCCACCGCCGTCATGCCGCCACCGATCACCACCACATTGCGCCCAACGCCGATATCGTTCTTGTCCACCGATTGGCGCAATTCGCTGATCCAGCCGACCGCGTCGCGCACATCACCGCGCCCGGCACCCTCAATCGTCAACGCATTCACTCCCGCCAAACCGATCCCCAAAAACACCGCGTCATAAATTTCGCCAAGATCGCCCAGCGTCAGTTCGGCCCCCAAACGACGATCATACTCGACCCTGATACCGCCAATTCTCAGCAGCCAATCAAGCTCCGCCTGCGCAAAACCACCCGTCGTCTTATAGGCCGCAATCCCGTATTCATTCAGCCCGCCGCCCTTTGGATGCGCGTCATAAATGGTCACATCGTGCCCCCGCATCGCCAGCCGATGCGCGCAAGCCAGACCGGCAGGACCTGCCCCGATCACCGCCACTTTTTTGCCGGTAGCATCCGCGCGCTCAAACGGATGCCCACCCGCCGCTTGCAACCGATCCGTCGCATAGCGCTGCAATTGCCCGATAAGCACCGGCTTGCCTTCGGCGGTTTCGCGCACGCAAACCTCCTCGCACAGGGTTTCGGTCGGACAAACCCGCGCGCACATACCACCAAGAATGTTCTGCGCAAAAATCGTGCGTGCCGCCGCTTCGGGCGTGCCAGTCGCGATCTGGCGAATAAACAGCGGAATATCAATCGTGGTCGGACAAGCCGTCGCGCAGGGCGCATCGTAACAATAGTAACACCGATCCGCCGCCACCAGCGCCTCGTGATCATCAAGCGGGGCGTGCAAATCAACGAAATTCGCGGCAATCTCGTCCGCAGGCAATCGAGCCGGAGCAATCCCCGGCGTAAATGGATCAGACGGCATAGCTCATTTCCCTATGGTTACTTTAGGAAAAAACTTGCCACAGGTTTCATTTTTTATCAACTGGTAAATTTTTTACCCCCGCAGGACCGCGCCTTTTTTGCGTAGACTTAACCGGCGAAGATATGGTTGAATTGCACCAGAGGTATTTCCATGACCGAAAAGTTTTCCCATAACTTCCACCATCTTATAAACACCTATAAAATCGACCCTGAGTCCGTTTTTAACACATGGTTCATCAATAATGATGAGCGCCTAAAGGCATTTCGCTCGATCCGTCGCGGCGTGCAACAGGTGGTTAACGACATCAAAACCGGGCAGTTTCCCAACGACTTTCGCGACTCCTCGCTTGAGTTTGTGCTCGGCTGCATCACCGAGCAAAAACAGGTGTTCATGGGGGCCTCTCACGCATTTTATTGGAAGCCAAAGCTGCGTATCCCCGACATTTACGAAAGCCCACAGAACAAACTAGCCTTTGGCCGTTTCCTTGAAAACTGTCTCAACGCCACCCGCGAAGAGCAGATTTTGCGTGAAATTATCCTGCTGGATCAGCTTCATATCAAAGGTCTCGGCCCGGCGGTCGCCAATATCCTTTATTTCCTCCACCCCGAGATCATTCCCCCTTGCAACACCGCAATCGTCAACGGTTTCAACCACCTGTTTGGCGAGAAAATCAAACTCGGTTCGTGGTCTGAATATCTGCGGATGCGTGAAATCATCTTGGCGAAAAACCGCAAATATCGAAGTTCTCTCTCTCGAGATCTGGGCGCGATCACCGGTCTTATGTTCGACATCGGCGTCAACAAAATCATGACTGGCGACGAGGGAACCCTGAGCGAAGGCGCACGCCAGAAAATCGAGCGTTTGCTGAAAAAGCGTCACCAACAGGTCACCGACGACCAAGATCAGGCCAATCTCCACACCGAGATGCAATACCACCTGCTGAAAATCGGCCACGCACTTGGATATGACGTGATCAGCGCCTCCAATGATCGGTCAAGATGCCATCAGGGGCAGAATTTCTCCTTCATCAGCCTGCCAAATTTTCCCGATATCGGCGTTGATAAAAATACCAACAACACCATCGCGCTGATCGACGTTATCTGGTTTGAAAAAGGCTCAAACAAGATCGTTTGCGCATTCGAGGTCGAAAAAAGCACCTCGATCTATTCCGGCATTCTGCGGCTAACCGACCTTTACTACTCCTTTCAGGCCGCCCCCGCCACGCTCTATCTGATCATCCCCGACAGCCGAAAACGCGAACTGGCCCTACAATTCAGCCGTCCCGCGATCAAAGAAAGTAACATTGAAATCCACACCATCCTGTTTTCCGATCTGCGCAAAAACTGCGACGCCCTGTGCACGCTTGGAGACAGCAAGGAAATCATGAAAAAAATCACCCATCGGGTGGCCTGAAACCGTTTCCCCGATCATTGAACACTGGCCAGAATTTGCGAAAATGCGGGCTTAAAGAACGTAACAAACGCCTGCACCTTGCGCGATCTGTGCAAATCCACATGGGTCACCAGCCAAATCTCGGTGTCCCATTCGGCCCGGGGTTTGGTCATGCGCACCAGATCGCGATTGGCGCGCCCTGATAAAAGCGAGATAAACCCGATCCCCGCCCCGCCATGCACCGCATCCTCGACGCTGTGAATATCCGAGCCGCGATACACAATCGCGCTTGGCGGCACCTGTTCGCCAAACCACTTTTGAAACGGCGCGCGCGGGTTCTGGGAAATTCCAGTCACAAAACGATGATTAACCAGATCATCATCACCCTTGAGCGGGCCAAACCGCACCAGATAATCTTTATGTGCAAATAGTGTAACCGATAATTTCCCCAATGATTGCACGATGTTATCTGGCTCTGTGGGGCGTGGACCAACCCGGATTGCCACATGCGCCTCGCCATATTCCAGCCTTAGCTTACGTTCCTGCGCCACCAGCGAAATCCTGATCTCTGGATTTTTGCGCTGAAACTCAACCAGCAACGGGGTAATTTGCGGCGACATGCCGCTCAGGCTGGTTACCACTAAATCGCCCTCAAGCGCGCCAGAATTTCCCGCCGCCCGCGCCGCGAACTGGTTCAACTGATCTTCTGTCACCGCCGCCACCCGCAGCAAATCCTGCCCGGCTTCGGTCGGGGTATAACCGCGCGCATGACGTTGAAACAGCTTCACGCCAAGCTCGGCCTCCAGCGCATCAACCTGCCGGATTACCGTCGCATGATGCACCCCCAACACTTCGGCGGCAGCGGTGAGCGTGCCGAGTTTCGCCACCTGATAGGCCACCCGAAATCCATCCCAGTTCTCCATCCCCAGTTCTCCATCGCGGCGCCTTCTCTTTATGTGCATTTACGCACATTACCTGTGTACCAGCGGCGTTGCTGTGCGGAAAAATTGGCATATATCTCCTATCAACGCAACCAGAAACATCCGAGGACATCATGACAAACCCAGCAATAACCAATCCCGCCAACGCCCCGCAAACCGTGCTAAAGCTCAACAGTTCGGGCCGCAAAACTGGCTCGGTCTCGCGCCAATTGGCCGACCGCGTGCTCAACCGCCTTCAGGACCAACACCCCGAAATCAACGTCATCGAGCGCGATCTTGCCCTCGGCCTGCCTGTTGTCACCGAGGATTGGATCGGCGCCAATTTCACCCCCAAACCAGATCGCACGCCTGCACAATTGGCCCTGCTACAACAATCCGACACATTGGTGGACGAGCTTCGCGCCGCTGATATTCTGTTGATCGGCCTGCCGATCTATAATTTTGGTGTTCCCGCCTCCCTTAAAGAATGGATCGACCTGATCGCCCGCGCTGGCGAAACATTCCGCTATACCTCAAACGGTCCCGAAGGCCTGCTTACCAGCAAGCGCGCCATCGTCACCGTTGCCTCCGGCGGGGTGCCAGTTGGCTCGCCCATGGATTTCGCAACCACTTACCTCACGCAAGTGCTCAATTTCGTCGGCATCACCGACATCACCTATGTATCCGCCACCGGCCTCGCCTCTGACCCCGACGCCGCCATCCAATCCGCCAACGCCCAGATTGACCAGCTTGATCTGGCGCGCGCCGCATAAACCACATTTACCCAAGGAAACTGAACAAATGACTAACAACTTCAAAAAATATGCCCTACTCACCGCTAAAATCCTCACCGCCACCGCGTTTCTCGCCGCAGGAGCCGCCAAACTCGCCGGGGCCGACATGATGGTTCAAACCTTTGACGCCATCGGCCTTGGCCAATGGTTTCGCGTGCTGACCGGCGCAATCGAGATCACCGGCGCGCTTCTGATATTCGCCCCCCGCCTGCAATTTTTCGGCGCGGGCATTTTGGCCACAACCATGCTCGGCGCGATCGCCTCTCACATCCTGATCCTTGGCACGGCCACCATGCCACCCTCGGTTTTGCTGTTTATCTTGAGCGCCACCATCGCCTATGCCCACCGCGATCAATCACCTATAAACCTGCGCCAGACCGCCTAAACCGCCCCCCCTCCGGCCAAAACCTGGAGGGGGGCATACCCCCCATAGCCCC
>CAYPUW010000201.1:0-4732 GCA_964413925.1 uncultured Rhodobacter sp.
CGATAAACAAAACTTGCAGGATGCGTTCCTGAATAATGTCCGAAAATCCAAGATTTCGGTGACAATTTTCCTTATTAACGGCGTGAAACTTCAAGGTGTCATCACCTGGTTTGACTCGTTTTGTGTGCTGTTGCGCCGCGATGGCCAGTCGCAACTGGTCTATAAAAGCGCGATCTCAACCATCATGCCCTCGCAACCTGTTAGCCTTTATGACGGCGACGATGGGACTTGAGGCCGGTTAACCTTCGTTAATGCGCTGCCTCGTTCTTCATCCTGATATTGCGCCCTTGCGAAAACGCCGTTTGCCCGAAAACGCACTGGCAGAGGCGATTTCGCTTGCGGGTGCGCTTGGCCTTGAGGTGGTCGCCCAGCATGTGATTAAATTGCCAAAGGCCCATGCGGGGCTGCTGTTTGGCAAGGGTAAAATCGACACTATCGCCACCGAGATCGAGAGCGAAGAGATTGAGTTGGTGCTTATCGACGGTCCCGTCAGCCCGATCCAGCAGCGCAATCTTGAGCGGCGTTGGAGTGTTAAGGTGCTTGACCGCACCGGCCTGATCCTGGAGATTTTTGGCGACCGCGCAGCGACACGCGAAGGCGTAGTTCAGGTCGATCTGGCGGCGTTAGCCTATCAGCGCACGCGGTTGGTGCGCAGTTGGACCCATCTGGAGCGTCAACGCGGCGGGCTTTCGTTTGTTGGTGGTGCTGGCGAAACTCAGATCGAGTCTGACCGCCGTGCCATTGACGACGCGATAATCCGCCTCAAACGTCAGCTTCAGAAAGTTACCAAAACCCGCGCGTTGCACCGGGCGGCGCGCAAGAAAATTCCGTTTCCGATTGTGGCGCTGGTTGGCTATACCAACGCTGGGAAATCGACTATTTTCAACAGGCTAACCGGGGCCAAGGTGATGGCCAAGGACATGCTATTTGCAACCCTTGACCCGACCATGCGGCAGGTGCGGCTGCCATCTGGGCGTGAGATCATTTTGTCAGATACCGTTGGCTTCATTTCCGACTTGCCAACCCAACTCGTGGCCGCGTTTCGCGCGACCTTGGAGGAGGTTCTTGACGCCGATCTTATCTTGCATGTGCGCGATATCTCCCATCCCGAAACCGAACAACAGGCGGCCGATGTTGACGATATTCTGGCCGATCTTGGTATGTCGCGCGCCGGCAACGAGACTATGATCGAAGTTTGGAACAAGCTTGATCTTACCCCCGCCGAGAGCGCCCAAACCCTTTGCAATATCGCCGAGCGGGACGCCAAGATATTTACCACGTCGGCCGTGTCTGGCGACGGGCTGGTCCCTTTGTTAGAGGCCATCGACGCGGCGGTTCGCGATCCGGCATTTGCCCAGACATTGCGTCTGGATTTTGCGGACGGTCGCCGCCGAGCGTGGCTGTTTGATCAAAATGTGGTCACGTCAGAAACCCAGCATGAGGCTGGATATGATTTGCTGGTCAATTGGACCCAAAAACAAGCGAACCTCTATAAATCATTGTGAGTTTCGCCAGTTAAGTGCGCTCGCGGCTATTTTGAGGGCTTGCTCGGATAGATTGGAATAAGCCGCGAAATCCCCACGGCCGCCGCGCGCGCAAGTTTCGGGTCAAGCGACATGGGAATATACTCCCCCCGCCGCCAAATTTGCGCCAGATCGTCGTAATGGGGTGACAGGAAATTACCGCTTTGGCCGGTTGAAATGATGTAGACCGAGCTGTCAGGGTCGGAAAAATCATAAACCCCGCGATAGCCCGCACCTTGTACGTTTGCGTAAGGATTGCTGCCACTGGCGCTGGTTTTTCCGCGCATCAATGTGTTGTCCCCACCCGAGGTCGATTGGCGAATATTCACAAGCCATGACAACAGCGGAATTTTGCCAAGGACCGGGTGATCCTGCATGGCCTGATGGGCATCCCCCCAGCGCCAGCTCTCGATACGCGGGCCATAGCCCTGGACCAATTCGAGCAGGGCGGCGTCAAGCGATGCGCGCGCGATTTGGTCACAGGTCTCGATTGGGGTTGACTGGATCACGTCACACCATGCTCCGGCCCCGTCAGTATTGCGAAACACCCGTTCCAGAAACACCGGATCTGGGGTCAGGAATTTACGCGATAGTGGGCCAAGCTCGTCGCGAATCAGACGTTGCTGTAAGGCGCGCATCCAAGCCGCATAGATCAATGGCTCGGGCATATGCTCGTTCATTTCGCCATTCCACTGGGCCAACATCGCCAGCGCCTTTTGACGCAGGGCCTCGGGCGAGCCGGGCTGTGGCGTATCGGTCGGATACCACAAATCACGCGCGATCAACGGCAGCAACGCGCGGGCAGAGAAGGAAACCTCGTCAAGCTGCGCCTCGATAAAGCTGGCTTGGGTATGGACCTTGCGACTGCCCAGCAGGTTTTGCAGACGTTCAATGCGCTGCGTGTCCCCCCAGACATAGCTGACATGGTTGGGAAAAGGTCGGTCAACGGTCTTGTTGTTGGTGTTGGCAACGATGCCGCCAATTGGGTTGATGATGCGCGGATTATTTTCATAAGGCAGATAGCCGAGCCAACGGTTTTGTTCGAGCCATCCGGGTGAGGGCAGGCGGCCCCGGCTTTGACTGCGCGCCTGACGGTTCGGCATTTTGCCGATCATCTGAAACGCGATCGAGGTCTTGTCGACGATGGTCAGGTTTTGCGACGGGCTGTTGTAAAGGCGACCGGCCTCTATTGCTTGGCTCACATTTTGGGCTTGCATCAGATGTATGGCCGAGGTCATGGAGCGGTCAACCGGATCAAGGGCGGTCCACGCAATGCTGGCCACATCGCCCTTGGGCGTGATCGAGGCCAGATTATAGCGGCTTCCGGGAATGACCGGGCCGTTTTCGGTCCATCTGAGGGTGCGGGTAACCGGCGCCTGACCCTTGACCTTGATAATAGTTTTTCGTGTTTTGAAGGGTTTATAGCCGTCAGGTGTCAGATATTCGTGATCAGTGGCGGGATTGAGTTTTTCGATATAGACATCTTGATCATCCAGATATGACGAGGTGATCCCCCAGCCAAGCTTCTTGCTGCGGCCACTAAGGATCAAAGGCATGCCGGGAATGGTTGCGCCGATTACGTCTCCGGTTGTCAGTTGCAGCCGGGCCAGCATCCAGATGCTTGGCGCGGAAAAGCCTAAATGCGGGTCATTGGCCAGTAATGTCGATTTACCTGCCGTACGCGACGGGGCGGCGGCCCATGCGTTTGACGCGCCGGCAAAGGCGAAATCGGGTACGGGGTCGAGCGGGTCTTTAGCTGTGGGCGGCAGGGCTGCAAATTTCTTCAGCCCATCAAACAAGCTGCCATATTCCGGCAGGGCAATGCCGCCCGGACCGGGGGCGTCGGGTAAAATATCCGCCAGCCGGTCTTTGCCGACCAACAAAGACGTCTGGGCGCGCAACACCTCGGCTGAAACCTGCCCGCTGAGTTTCAGGGCCATTAGGCGCATGATCACCAGACTGTCGGCGGGCACCCACGGCCGGATTTTTCGCGAAAACAAAAAGAACTCGGGGGCACCGCGCCCCAACGCCTCTTTTTGCACCGTCGCAAGCCATGCGTTCACTCCGGCGGCATAGGCCTGCAAGGCCACTTTGGTATCCGCATCCTGATACTGAAACGACTCGCGTGCGAGATTATAAAGGTCAAGACGGCGCATAAAATCATCGATCTCCAGCGTGCGGGGGCCGAAAATCTCGGAGAGACGCCCCTCCGCTGTGCGTCTGAGCATGGTCATTTGCCACAAACGATCTTGAGCATGGGCGAACCCCAAACCAAAATAGGCGTCGCGGTCGCGCTCTGCGAAAATATGCGGCACGCTGTAGGAATCGCGCACAATCTCGACCGGCCCAACCGCGCCTTCAACACGGTAGTTGCGCCCGTAATCAGGTAGCGAGCGCGAAGCTAGATAATAGGCTAGCACCAAACCAGCCAGCGCCAGCACGGACAGCAAAAGAAACAGGCGCAAGAGCCAGCGGAAAGTTAGGGCCATTTATATAATCCGAGTTGACCCGCGCTTTCTAGCAGGCCAGATGTTGGGAAACAAACGCTTCTGGGGGAAATCATGGCTAAAATCGCATTTATCGGACTCGGCGTCATGGGCTTTCCCATGGCGGGGCATCTTAAGGCCGCGGGACATGACGTAACCGTGTATAATCGCAGCGCCGACAAAGCCGAAAACTGGGTCGCGCGTCATGGAGGATGCGCGGTATCAACTCCGGCGCTGGCGGCAAAAGATGCCGAGTTTGTGTTTTGTTGCGTGGGCAACGATGATGATCTGCGCGATGTTACCCTTGGTGAGGATGGCGCTTTTTCTACTCTGGCTCGCGGGGCGGTGTTTGTTGATCACACCACGGTTTCGGCGACTGTGACGCGGGAGCTTGAGAAAATAGGGTGCGCTGCCGGGTTCTCATTTATTGATGCGCCGGGTTCAGGGGGGCAGGCGGGGGCCGAAAATGGCGCTTTATCGGTCATGTGCGGCGGAGACGCTGCCAAAAACGCCGTGATGGCCGTGACCGGGACTTCGACCGTGATCGCCGTTATCATCGCGACCGGGACTTCGACCACGATCACCGTGATGGTCGTGACCGGGACTTCGACCAAAAACGCCGTGATCATCGCGACCGGGGCTTCGACCAAAAACGCCGTGATGGAAGCGACCGGGACTTCGACCGTGATCGCCGTTATCATCGCGACCGGGACTTCGACCACG
>CAYPUW010000202.1:0-4729 GCA_964413925.1 uncultured Rhodobacter sp.
ACAGCCGAGTTGTCTTTGGCGGTGGAAATTTTCTTGCCGGTTGAAATTTCGTTTTGGGTTTGGCTGAGGCTCGAGTTGATGGATTTAAGCGTTTGCAGCGCGATCAGGCTGCTTGAATTGGTCTGAATACTAGACATAGGTTTTCCTTTAGACGAGCGGCGTCGTTTTGACACCGTGTTAGATGAAGCCGTATTTTTGAAACGACCGTTTTCGTCTTTCTGACTAATGCGGATAAAAGGGTTCAACCCGTTCCGCGCCACCCCTCTTGGATGCGAGGTCTATACTTCGCCGCTTTGGGTTAACGCTCTGCTAATGCCGGGCAGATAAAAACCAACAATTTTAGATAAACCGTTAGAGAGGTTTTTTGCCCCCCATCACACTGGAATAGATTGGGCGTGGCCAGAAATTGTTGGCTAATGTCCGCGGGCCGGGCCAATCGGGTGTCCGGCCTAGCTTCGCCGTTCCAGTCCGGCTGTGGTAGGTGTCAACATCGAACGACGCCCAGACCGATCATAGGTTTGAGTCGTTTCGCCAAGACTGGCCACGTCCTCATGCCGACGTCGGGCTGATTTTATCCCGTTCAAGGCCGCCGCCAACAGGGTTTGATTTTGCTTGGCGGCGGCAATCAGATCCTCAACACCCGCGAGAGAGAGATGGGGCTGAGCGTCAGGTGTTGCCAGTAATTTGGCGAGCAGGGTTTCTTGTTGCGCGGCCAGACCGTTGAGATTGTCGTACTCGCCAGATTTCAGCGTGGCGCGCACATCATTTAGCAATTGCGAGAGGCGCGTGGCGGCCATGTCGTGGGTCAGAGTCTTACCCATTGGCTGCCGCTGACTGCTTTAGCGACTTGTAAATTCGGTCCGCCAAACCAAATCCGCCCGCTTCGACGATTTTGTCGGCCTGAGCCGAGACCAAAAAAGATGCGAATCCTTGCTCGCCCGCGCCACCGCCAAATGATTCGCGCATCTTGCCAACCCCGGCCTCTTTCAACATTTCGGCGATAAAGCTTGATTCAAGTTGTTGGGCGGCTTTGCGCAAATTGGCGTCGTTATCGGCCGCTTTGCCCTTTGAAACACCGCTTGAACCAGTCAGCGGTCGTGTTTGCGGGGGGATTGAAATGGTCATCTTACACCTCTGTCTTGCAAGTTTTTTTGATTTTGTCAGATAGGGGTAAAGATTTGGTAACGGATTGCGGTCATCTTGCGAATGAGTACTTGAACGGGCACTTGGCAGAATGCAAGGAAACAGATGATCTCCGCTCTTACGCCGTCTGATCGCGCATTGGCTTTGCGGTCCGACGGCAGAAATATTGACGCGCAGCAAATGCCGACCAATCGCCGGGGCACGTTTGAGCGGACCTTTAAGGGTACAGACGGCGCAAGGGAGGCTCGTGCCAAGACGCCAAAAGAGGACACATCCCCGGATCAGGCCTCTGAGATCGTTGCCGGGTCTGCGCGCCTTATAGATGACAAATCCGCCAAGCAAGACACGGCGGAACGGCGGTTGGGCAGAGCCTCAAAAGGCTCAGGCGGAACGGCGCGCCGAGCGGGCTTTTCTGTGGGGACGGCCGCTAGCGTGCAGAAAGCAGATATAGCGATGTCAAAATCTGAAGTTGCCCCTGCCAAACAGGGTCAGGCGGCATTTAACGCAGTCGGCGCGCATGAGTTGAGCGCCACCCAGAAAAAGACGAAATTGGTGGCAAAATCAACGCCCGGGGCGGCTCTTGTGGCGACTGGTGGCGAGCAGAACGCCAAGAAACCAAGCGTTGCCAAGTCGGAGCTTGAAAAGCTGGGTAGCAAGAAAAAAGCTGCGACAAAATCGCGAAAGCCAGCCAAAACCGGGGCGGTTTCTGATCCGAAGCGAGCTGTTATCGGAGATTTTGTCAAAGTAGCGGCGGAGCGCAAAATAAAACACGCATTAGATCAGGACAAGTCGCTGTCGGGAGGGGCGCTTGGCGTGTCGGACCCCAAGTTTACAACCAGCACGACCATCGGGCCGGTTGCACGGGTTGATGGAGGCCAAGCGGTCGCGCGCGCCGTTGCCGTGCAGATATCGCAGGCGGTCGCAAATGGCGCGAACAAGATGGTTGAGATTTCGCTCGATCCGGTCGAGTTGGGTAAAGTGAAGATGAAATTGCGCCCGTCCGATTCGGGTATCACCGTTCAAATTATCGCTGATCGCGCCGATACTATTGACTTGATGCGGCGAAATACAGCGATGCTGGAAGCAGAGTTTCGCGATGTTGGTTATGACAATATCAACTTCACATTCGCGCAAAATAACAACGGTAGCCATGCCCATGCCGACGATGATCCCCCGCCGATAGAATCGCTGGGCGAGGGGCGCTCAGCGGCGACAGGGTCATCGGTCACGTCGCCGGTTTCCTCGGCGCGCACCATCACAAGGCTCGGCTTAGGTGATGGTTTGGACATCCGGCTATAACGAAAGGACAATGAGATGAACATAAACCCCGTATCCGGCTCAACCCCCCCGCCTGCTAACGGCGTTGCCAAGGGGCCAGCGACAAAATCGGTAACGTCAGATTTTCAAACATTCCTGACACTGTTAACCACTCAGTTAAAGAATCAAGACCCACTTAAGCCTTTGAAATCAAGTGAGTTCGTATCTCAGCTCGCCAGTTTTTCCGCTGTGGAGCAACAGGTGCGCACCAACGATACTTTGGGCGTAATCAAGGGTCTTCTCGGCGGTTCTTCGGCAACGGGGCTTAGTTCCTGGATCGGAACGGACGTTCGCGTTGCCAAAGATGCGCAGTTCACCGGCACACCGATTGACGTCTATTTGACACCAGATAAAAATGCGGATCGTGCCGATTTAGTCGTGACCAATGCGACCGGGAATGTTGTGCAACGACTGCCGATTGGGCTCAACGAAGCCGTTGTTCAATGGGCAGGAGTCGCGCCCGATGGCTCTCCGCTTGCGTCGGGTCGCTATAAGCTGGCAGTCGAAAGCTTTCAGGGTGGCACGCTTATGGACACCAAACAGGTCTCGGTTTACGCACGTGTCCAAGAGGCACGTCTTGAGGGTGGTACGACAAAGCTGGTTTTGGCGGATGGAACCGTCATTGCAGCGGATTCGGTGACCGCAATCAGGGGAGGGAAGGCGCGGGCGGCGGGCGTTTAATTCATTTGGTGCGTGGGTTAGGTGTGGATTTAGCGACCGAAACGGGCCATCTGTTGCGGTATTCTTCTTACCAAGGGTGATGCATGCCGCCGTTGTTTCACAAGAACAGAGCTTTATCTCGGTTGGCATATGCGATGGCGTCGCCGATTATGCTGATCTATCTGGAATCTGATCGACAGATCAATGTCGGGCTTTTTAGTTGAGCGCGCCTCTTGCCCTTAAGCGCGCGCTTTTTGCGCGCGGTCTCGTCCCGGATGATGCGAGTTGGACGCTTCTGACCGGAGGGAGGACCAATCAGGTCTGGTCAGTCGGCTCTATCGCGGGCGATAAGCAAGACGATGCGCTGATTTGCAAACTTTACGGAAGGCCCGATAATAACCCGCTTTACCCTAATCTGGCGGGCGCGGAATACGAGGTATTAAAGGCACTTCACTTTCAGGATATCGCGCCCAAGCCCATCGCCTTGCTAAATTATGAACTCGGCAAAGTGCTTATTTATCAGCGTCTTAACGGCAAAATATGGTCCCAAGGTAGCAAATGCGTCGCCGAAATGCTCGGAGCGCTGCATGATCTCAATCTGACGATACCTTTGCGCCGTCTTCAAACCGGGTCATATGCGCTAAAACTGCAGGTTTGCGAAATCATCGCCAGTCTGCACGAGCCTTTGCCAAATTTGCCAAAAGGCGTGACCGTCGAGTTCGTGGATAGCTTGGCGCAATTATCGCTCATTCACACCGATATTGTCGCGAGCAACATCGTTGTCACACCGCAGGGTTTGCGTCTGATTGACTGGCAATGCCCGGCATTTGGCGATCCGTGCGAGGATCTTGCCAGCTTTTTGTCGCCCGCCATGCAGCATTTAGTCGAGCGCGGGGAGCAGGCATATCGGGCGGCAATGGCGCTTGAGTTAATAGCCCTGAACGAACTTCGCGGCGATCATAAATAGGCTGGCCAGAATAATCCCGATGCCCACATATCCAGCTGGGCCAATCAATGCAGGTCGCGGCGGCTTTGCCTCTGGCGCGGACATTTTCGACAGCGCAGCCTCGGCGATTTGTGGCAGTTTCGGGCCAAATCGCGCCAGCACCTGAAGGGTTGCCCAAAGGTCGCGGGCAACCGCGCGCGGGCCGACGTTTTCCATGATATATTGCTCGACCACAGGTTTGGCCACGTCCCACATGTTAAGATCAGGATCAAGCGAGCGCGAAACCCCCTCGACCACAACCATAGTGCGTTGCAGCAAAATCAGTTCAATCCGGGTTTCCATACCAAAACGCTCGGTCACGTCAAACAGATGCGCCAACAGATGCGCCATGGAGATATGGCTGGCATCAACCCCGAATATCGGCTCGCCAACCGAACGCAGCGCTTGGGCGAACTCGTCAACATCGCGGTCAGCGGGAACATATCCGGCCTCGAAATGGACCTCGGCAACTTTGCGATAATCCTTTTGGATGAACCCCATTAGAATCTCGGCGTAAATGCGGCGGGTGTATTCATCAATCCGCCCCATGATCCCGAAATCAAGCGCAATCAGATCGCCATTGTCGGCAACTTTCAGATTTCCCTGATGCATATCGGCGTGAAA
>CAYPUW010000203.1:0-4721 GCA_964413925.1 uncultured Rhodobacter sp.
AGCAAACCTTCTATTTGGGCCTATTTGGGAAGGTGAATATTGAATTTAGCGCGAATTTTTGCATCAAGTTCGACCGAAAAGGCGGCCTCGGAAGGTTTGGACAAAATCTCGTCTTTCAGTGCAGTCGCCCGCGCCAAAAGGTTCGGTTTACCGTTTTCCTGCCACTCTTTGGGCGAGCTTCGATCGCCGAGACGCGGATAAACATAGTCGGTTTGCATTAGCTCAAGCGTCTGGTCCGAGCCAAGATAATGGCCCGGTCCCTCAAGGCAAACCTGGCGCATGGTCTCAAGCGAAAGACTGGCCTGGTTGACTTCGATCCCGCGCACACAGCGCAGTGATTGACCCAACAGATCGTCACCGATTATCAGGCTTTCAAAGCAAAATCCCAGCAGGGACGCGTGCATTCCGACCGCCTCATAGATCATGTTCAGCCCAGCAAGACCGGCCATGACATTGGAGTGGGCCTGCTCATAACCCGCCTGCATATCGGGCATTTTTGCGTCTGCAATCCCCGCTGCCGAGGCGCCGGGCAGGCCGTAAAACCGATGCATTTGCGCGCAACCCGCCGTCAACAGAGCTTGCTCGCCCGACCCACCCGACATGGCACCAGAGCGCAGGTCTGACACGAACGGCCATGTGCCGAAAATCGCCGGATGGCCCGGTTTCATGGCGTTGACATAGACCAAACCGGCCAGACATTCGGCCACCGCCTGCACAATCGCCCCCGCAATCGAGGCCGGAGCCGTCGCCCCCGCTTGCCCCGCCGACAACAGCAAAACCGGCATGCCGCCCCGAATGCAGGTCTCCATTGTTTGGCAGGCTTCGGTGGCGAATTTCATCGGCGGGATGACAAAACAGATCGAGGCCGACACGAACGGGCGCGCCCGCCACGCCGCCTCGCCGCCTGCGATCTCGTGAATGAGATCAAAACAGCCGGGCACGAAATCAGGCTCGGTTATGCTGATACCCACATGTTTTGCGGTGCCAGCGCATGAGGCATAAATGGTGTTGAGGTCCATCTCGAAATTGTCAGCAATGTCGCGGCACACCATCGGGCGTTGAAAAAAGTGAACATTATCAAGGGTGTTGACGATTTTAGCGGCGTCATGCAGGTCTTGTACCGTGCTTTCACGATAGGTGTTGGCGGTCACATCCACCATATGAACTGCCGCCCCCGCCGTGCCGTAATGGACGCGGTTGCCGGTAAGATGCAGGTCGAATTTTGGGTCGCGCGCGCAAATTGTGAGGTCTTTGGCGGCTTTGCCTAGCATCTCTGTCACCAGCGCGCGCGGGATGCGGATGCGGCCATCTTCGCCAAGAATTGCGCCCGCCCGCGTCAAGATTTCGACGCCTGATTGTGGCGCGTCGGCAAAACCGATTTCCTCCATGGCGATCAGGGCTGCCTCGTGTATTTCCTCCATCTGCGCTTGGCTGAGCGGGGTATAACTGCCCCCTTCAAGTCCCGCACGGATCGGGCGAATATTATCGGCAAGGGGGGCTGCGCGCAGGGCTTGGCGCGCGGCGCGGCCTCCGGAGCGGCGGGATTTGGATGCGGTCATGGCGGGATCTTTCGCAAAAAAGGGCAGGGGCAAGGGATGACTTAACCCATGCGTGGCCCCCCTCGCGCCGCACTGCCACGCGCCGCGCCGATCGTGCGCATTATCAGCGAAATTTTCCAGTCAGAGCTTGGCATTTTGACACCTGCACAACAGCGATGACAAACCCTCGCTGAAAATAACGCATCGGGTCTTGCCTGTTTGCGGCAAGGGTGTCGCTTTTAGGGATGATGCGTGGTCAAGAGGCGCGCACCAAGCTCGCTCACCACCTCATAAACCGCCATCACGTCGTCGCGGGTGCAATCAAATTGGCCCGCCGTCATGCGAATCACAAATTTCCCCTCATGTATGGTCTGGGTCAGATAAATGCGCCCGTCATCATTGATCGCCGCCAACAGCGCCGACGTCAGGGCGTTGGCATCACCTCCGCGAGGCGTGAACTGAAAGGTAAACAACGAAAATCGCCGCTCTGTGATGATGGTAAAATCGGGATGCGCCGCCAGTTTGATTTGCAGTTCTTCAACCCAAGCCACATGGTTGCGAATGCGGGCGCGCAGCCCCTCCAGCCCATAAGCACGCAGCAAAAACCACAGCTTCAGCGCGCGAAACCGCCGCCCCAGCGGCACGGTCCACTCGTTATAATTGGTGATCTCCTCGGCCCCCTGGGTCTTGAGATATTCCGGTCTCAGCCCCAAAGTGCGAAGCTGGGGCTTGGGGTCGGCGAGAAACTGGACCGAGCAATCAAACTGCGCGCCGAGCCATTTATGCGGGTTGAAAACGATGCTGTCGGCCTGATCCACGCCTTGCCACAAAGGGCGGAACTCAGGGCAAATCATCGCCGAGCCAGCCCACGCGGCATCCACATGGGTATAGAGGTTTTCGCCCTTAGCGACCTCTATTATAGCCGCCACATCATCGACCGCACCGATTGAGGTGCCCCCGACACAAATCACGATACCGGCGGGTAAAAAACCGGCTTCGCGATCGGCGTGAATGGTGGCTCGCAGCGCCTGCGGGTCCATGGAATAATGCGCGTCGGTGGGGATTTTCACAAGGTTCTCCTGCCCGATTCCGGCAATCCAGCACGCCTTGTCAATCGACGAGTGGGTCTGGTCAGAGGCGTAAATCCGCACTGGTTTCTCGCCGCTCAGCCCCGATTTATTGCCGCGCCAACCCAACGCCCGCTCGCGCATGGTCAAAATCGCCGACAGGGTGGAGGAGGTGGCGCTGTCCTGAATTACGCCGCTGAAATGAGGGGCGAGACCCAAAGCGTCGCGCAGCCACTCGATCATCCGGGTCTCGATCTCGGTGGCGGCGGGCGAGGTTTGCCACAGCATACATTGCGCGGCCATAGTGTTGGCCAACTGCTCGGCAATCATCGAGGCGGGCGCGGCATTGGCGGGGAAATAGGCGAAAAAGCGCGGGTGCTGCCAATGGGTCATGCCGTCGGGCACGATATTGGTGAAATCGTCGAAAATCTCCTCCATATCCTCGGGCTGTTCGGGGGCCTGAGGCGGAAGCTTCGCCATGATTTCGCCGGGAGAGACCTGCGCGCGCACGGGGCGGTCGCGCAATGTGTCAAGATAGGTCTGGCCCCAGTCGGTGGCGCGCCTTGACCATTTTGTAAAATCGCTTTTGTCCATTTGAGAGCAGTGGCACGAGGTTTGTGAATGCGCAAGCCAAGTTGCGAAATTGCGACGTCCCGTGGGCCACGCGCGGTTTTTGTTTTCAATCGCCGCGTTAGATGTTAGGTCGCGATGACGCGTATTTCACGAGATTGAACGATGACTAAAATCAAACTTTACAACACCAAAACCCGCCAAAAAGAGCCGTTTTCGCCGCTCGATAAAACCAACGTGCGCATGTATGTGTGCGGCCCCACGGTCTATGATCGCGCCCATATCGGCAATGCGCGCCCCGTGATTGTGTTTGACGTGCTTTACCGATTGCTGCGCCATGTGTACGGGGCCAATCACGTCACTTATGCGCGCAATTTCACCGATGTTGACGATAAAATCAACGCGCGCGCGGCGACTACTGGCCGCTCGATCCGCGAGATTACCGACGAAACTATCGACTGGTTTTTGCAAGATATGGACGCGCTTGGGGCGTTGCGGCCCAATCAGGCTCCGCGCGCGACCGAATATATTGACGAAATGAAAGCGATGATCGCTGGCCTGATTTCAGACGGTTTTGCTTACGCCGCCGAGGGGCATGTGCTGTTTGACGTCAAATCCTACGCGCAATACGGCTCGCTTTCGGGGCGCTCGCTTGACGATATGATCGCTGGCGCGCGGGTTGAAATCGCGCCTTACAAACGCAATCCAATGGATTTTGTGCTTTGGAAACCGTCAGATAGCCAAACTCCCGGCTGGCCGAGCGACTGGGGTTACGGTCGTCCCGGCTGGCATATCGAGTGCTCGGCCATGACCCGTGCGCTGTTTGGCGAGCGGTTCGATATCCACGGCGGAGGGCTTGATTTGGCCTTTCCTCATCACGAGAATGAAAAGGCGCAAAGCTGCTGCACCGCGGGCGAGGACAGTTTCGCCCAAGTCTGGATGCATAATGAGATGTTGCAGGTCGAGGGGCGTAAAATGTCCAAATCCCTGGGCAATTTCTTTTCGGTGCGCGAGCTGTTGGACAAGGGTATCCCCGGCGAGGTGATCCGGTTTGTGTTTCTCAGCACCCACTATCGCAAGCCGATGGATTGGACCGAGAAGAAGGCGCGGGAGGCGGAGAAGACGCTGAGGAAGTGGTATCGACAGATTGGTCTCGCCACAGATAGCGGCACGCCTCACCCTCAGGTTATCAACGCTCTGTGCGACGATCTCAATACCCACTCGGCCTTGAGCGAGTGTCATCAGCTTTCTCTTGCGGGTGAAATTTCGACCCTTCGTGCCAGCCTTGCGCAGCTTGGTTTGTTCGATGGAAAGATACCTGATTGGGCCAAGGCCAAGGGGTTTTCAGACGCCGAGTCAGGTTTGATCGAGGACTTGTTAAATAGTCGCGCCACTGCAAAAAAAGATAAGGATTTTGCCAAGGCGGATCGAATCCGAGATGGTCTTTTGGAGGCCGGTTTGAAAATAAAGGATACAACCGCAGGACCTGAATACGAAAAATCAGCAGATTTCGATGTCAATAAACTCGATATACTTTGGGGGTCTT
>CAYPUW010000204.1:0-4705 GCA_964413925.1 uncultured Rhodobacter sp.
CATATGGAGACCCTGTTTGACTATGTGCCGGGCGCAACCGTGTGTCTGGACGATCACGCAACCGAGGTGCGGCTGGAGCGATGGGACGGTATCCGTGACCAGTACGAAAACCGCATGGACGCGCTCAACAGCAAGGCGCGGCTCGATACCGTCTATAAACCATGCCCGCCCGAGCTGCTTTATCTGGATGAGGTGGCGTTTGACGCGGCCCTCGTGCAACATAACATGCGCCAGTATGTGGCCTTACCGCAGGGCTTGGGGCCGGGGGTGATTGACGCAGGCGGGCGCATCGGACGTAGTTTTGAGCCAGAGCGTCAGGCCGAGAATATCAGTCTTTTCAGTGCGTTATCAGACCATATTGATGCACGAAAACAAGAAGATCAGGTGGTGATCGCCTCTTATTCAGAAGGTGCGCGTGAACGCTTGCAGCATCTGCTTGAGGATGGCGGTGCGACAGGTGCCAGCAATATCACCAATTTTCAGGATGTGCCCGAGGGCAAAGGCGGTTTGTTTCTGGCCATCTGGCCACTTGAGCACGGCTTTCAAGCCCCCGGTCTGACGGTGATTTCCGAGCAGGACGTTCTGGGCGAGCGTCTGATTCGTGCCACCAAAAGAAAACGCCGCGCCGAGAATTTTCTGACCGAGGCCACCAGCCTGTCGCCCGGCGATCTGATCGTGCATGTGGACCACGGGATTGGCCGCTATAAAGGGCTTGAAACCATCACCGCTGCTGGTGCGCCCCACGAATGTATCGCGCTTGAATATGCCAGCGGGGATCGGCTTTATTTGCCGGTCGAAAACATCGAACTTTTGTCGCGCTATGGCCATGAAGAGGGCCTGCTTGACCGGCTTGGCAGTGGGGCTTGGCAGGCCAAAAAGGCCAAGCTCAAAGAGCGCATTCGCGAAATGGCCGAGCGTCTGATCCGGGTTGCCGCCGAGCGCGCCTTGCGCTCTGCCCCGGTGTTGGAGGTGCCAGAGCACGAGTTTGATCGCTTCTGCGCACGCTTCCCCTATACCGAAACCGAGGATCAGCTGCACGCGATCGAGGACGTGCTGGGCGACATTGCGGCTGGTCGCCCGATGGATCGGCTGATTTGCGGCGATGTGGGCTTTGGCAAAACCGAGGTCGCCCTGCGCGCCGCTTTCGTTGCAGCCATGAGCGGCAAACAAGTGGCGGTGATCGCCCCCACGACTTTGCTCGCGCGCCAGCATTTCAAATCATTTGAAGAGCGCTTTCGCGGCCTGCCGATCACGGTTCGTCCGCTCTCGCGCTTTGTGTCGAGCAAAGACGCGAGCGAGACCCGTGAAGGCTTGGCCAAAGGTTCGGTCGATATCGTCATCGGCACCCATGCGGTTCTGGCCAAACAGCTTAAATTCTTTGATCTTGGCCTGATCGTGATCGATGAAGAGCAAAAATTCGGGGTGGTTCATAAGGAACGCCTCAAGCAATTGCGCTCCGACGTTCATGTGCTGACCCTGACCGCAACACCGATTCCGCGCACGCTGCAATTGTCGCTGTCCGGCGTGCGTGATCTGAGCATCATCGGCACACCGCCGGTGGATCGTCTGGCGATTCGCACCTATGTCAGCGCTTTTGACAGTGTGACCATTCGCGAGGCCCTGCTGCGCGAGCATTATCGCGGCGGGCAGTCGTTTTACGTGGTGCCGCGCATTGCCGATCTTGGCCAGATCGAGGAGTTTTTGAGCGATCACGTTCCCGAGGTGTCATTCGTTATCGCCCACGGGCAGATGGCGGCAGGTGAGCTTGATGATCGCATGAACGCCTTTTACGATGGGAAATATGACGTGCTGTTGGCGACCACCATTGTCGAGAGCGGCCTTGATATTCCCACCGCCAACACCATGATCATTCACCGCGCCGACATGTTTGGCCTCGCGCAGCTTTACCAGATCAGGGGCAGGGTAGGGCGCTCTAAAACCCGCGCTTACGCCTATCTGACCACCAAGCCGCGCCTGCGCCTGACGCGAACGGCCGAGAAACGGCTGCGGGTGCTTGGCTCACTTGACAGTCTGGGGGCAGGCTTCACGCTGGCCTCGCAAGATCTGGATATTCGCGGCGCTGGCAACATCCTTGGCGATGCGCAATCGGGGCAGGTGCGCGAGGTCGGCTATGAGCTTTATCAATCCATGCTGGAAGAGGCGATTGCCAAAATGAAAGCAGGCGAGATGGAGGGGCTGTCGGAGGCTGATGACACTTGGGCGCCGCAAATCAATCTTGGCGTGCCGGTACTGATCCCCCAAGATTACGTGCCTGATCTTGACGTGCGCCTCGGGCTTTATCGCCGCCTGTCGGGCTTGCATCAAAAGGTGGAGCTGGAGGGGTTCGCCGCCGAAATGATCGACCGATTTGGAAAATTACCCAAAGAAGTCAATATGTTATTGAACGTAGTTCGCGTAAAATCTATGTGCAAACGCGCCGGAATCGCGCGGCTTGATTGTGGACCAAAAGGGGCAACGATCCAGTTTCACAACGATAAATTCGCCAACCCGGCAGGGCTGGTGGCTTTTCTGACCGACCAGCGCGAGATGGCCAAAA
This sequence comes from uncultured Rhodobacter sp., assembly GCA_964413925.1. Lineage (GTDB taxonomy): Bacteria > Pseudomonadota > Alphaproteobacteria > Rhodobacterales > Rhodobacteraceae > UBA5972. The sequence continues at coordinate 2,558 of CAYPUW010000204.1, forward strand.
TGCGCGACAACAAGATAGTGGTCCGGCGCGACTGGGCGCGCACAAGCGACAAAGTCAAAGGTGCCTTCGCGCTTGCCCGGGATCTGGCGCAACTGGCCAAGGCGGGGTCTGCGAAATTGACAGAAGGAAATAGACAAAAGATTGATCGTGCGCATTAAAATGCCGCTGGTCTAGAATATCCGGCTCTAGTAGACAGAATTCAAATATTGCGACACCGAGGACCACATGGCAAAGATCACTTATATTGAGCATAACGGCAAAGAGCACACGGTTGATGTCCCAAGCGGGCTGACCGTGATGGAGGGCGCGCGCGACAATAACGTGCCGGGGATCGAGGCTGATTGCGGCGGGGCCTGTGCCTGCTCGACCTGCCACGTTTATGTGGACGAGGCTTGGGTCGATAAGCTCGAGCCAAAAGATGCGATGGAAGAGGACATGCTTGATTTCGCGTGGGAGCCGGATATGGTGAAGTCTCGCTTGACCTGCCAGATAAAAGTAACCGACGAGATGGACGGCCTGATCGTCAGAATGCCGGAAAAGCAAATTTGACAAAACTCATCGCCCTGCTGCTTGCGTTGATCGCCGCCCCCGCTGCGGCCGATATCGTGTCGGCCAAATATGCAGAGCCGACCACGCGCTATGACCACGGCATTTTGGGCGATGCAATTGAATATGGCGCGCTAAAGCTGCGGTTGGACAACGGCGATCCGGTGCTGATCCGACTGCCCAAAAGCCGGGTATTTGAGGACCTCGCCCCACGACTTGCCGATGTTGACGGGGATGGCAATTTCGAGGTGATCGTGGTTGAAACCTCGCTCACGCTTGGCGCGCAGTTGGCTATTTACGATGAAACCGGCAAGATCGCGTCAACACCGTTTCTGGGCCGAAACTATCGCTGGCTCGCGCCGATTGGCGCGGTTGATCTGGATGGCGACGGGCTGATCGAGATCGCCTATATCGAAAAGCCGCATCTGACCAAAGAGTTGAAGGTGTGGCGTTTTAAGGACGGAGCGCTTGAGTTCGTCGCCGCTCTGGGCAATCTGACCAATCACAGTATCGGGCAGGATTTTATCTCTGGCGGCATCAGGAATTGTGGGGGGAACACTGGAATCGGCCCTGAAATTATCACCGCTGATGCGAACTGGCAAAGGGTCATGGCGACGCGTTTGCGGGCAGGTACGCTGACCTCCCGCTCGCTTGGCACGCTGGACGATCTCGGGCGCTTGAAAGTGGCGCTTGATTGCAAGCTATAAGCCTCGCCAGCCGATATCACGGCGATAAAACCCCTCGGGCCAGTCGATTTTTGCGACCATTTCATAGGCCATTTCTCGCGCCTGCGCCAATGATTGGCCACGCGCGGTGACGTTCAAAACCCGCCCCCCATTAGACACCAGACGTCCGGCATTAACTGCAGTTCCCGCGTGAAAAACCATCTCTTTGCTTGAGGTTGCAAGCTCGTCCAGCCCACGAATTTCGTGGCCTTTCTGGTAAGCGCCGGGATAGCCATCACTGGCCATGACCACGCAGAGCGCATGATCGTCCGCCCAAGAAACCCGCGCTTCGTCAAGCCGATCCTCAACGCAAGCCAGCAGCAAATCAAGGATTTGCGCCCCCAGTCGCATCATCAGCACCTGACATTCCGGGTCGCCAAAACGCACGTTATACTCAACCAGCCGCGCCTTGGTGTCCTTGATCATTAACCCGGCATAAAGCACGCCCTGAAACGGGGTGCCCCGCTGCGCCATCTCGGCCAAGGTGGGCCGGATGATCTCGGACATGACCGCGCGCTCGATCTCGGGCGTCAAAACCGGCGCGGGAGAATACGCCCCCATGCCGCCGGTATTGGGACCAAGATCGCCATCAAGGGCGCGTTTGTGATCCTGCGCGCTGCCAATCGCGAGGCAAGAAAGCCCGTTACACAGCACAAATAACGAGGCCTCTTCGCCCTCCATGAACTCCTCTATGACGACCTCGGCACCCGCTTCGCCGAATTTTCCGCTGAACATTTCGCTGACCGCGCTGAGCGCTTGGGGCAGGGTTTCGGCGACCACCACGCCTTTACCTGCCGCCAGCCCGTCGGCCTTGATGACAATCGGTGCACCTGTTTGGCGCACATAATCCAGTGCGGCTTGTCGCTCGCAAAAGGAT
>CAYPUW010000205.1:0-1943 GCA_964413925.1 uncultured Rhodobacter sp.
ACACCTATAACAAAAAGGTAAGCTCCACCTGTCAGTTAACCAATAAATCGGCGGGTGCGGTCGGGGTATTCGGGGGTATTCTGCTCGGCGCATGTCCGGCGTGTATCCCTGCTTTGGCTATATTCCTGCCGCTGGGCGTTACCGTGTATCTCAGCCGGATTAGCTGGGTATTTCTGGTTCTGGGAATTGCGATAGTGGCGTTCCTGATCTATCGAATGAACGGGTTTCGCAAAATTCCACGATGATTACAGGAGCTTGTCTTATACTTTTGAAGGCTTTCCTGTAAAAGAAAGCCGCTTCCCTACGCTCTGATACTGCCGGGATAATGCCGGTTCGTTTCCAGATCAGGTTGGCGGTCGGTGGCAGGATTGGTTGGAATTGGCCGGTCTGCGGCTTTGTGAAGCCACGCGTGGAATACTGCTTGACCCTGTAGTCGATACAGAGATTACAAAGTAGATGACTTAAATTTCAGGTCGAGAAAAATATGACGATTCCAGAGCGGCTAGTCCCGGTGCAAGCCAACAGAGCCGCGAAGACAGCCTCGGCGATATGGATGCTGAGGTACATGGAAAGATGAAAGAAAGAGATTTGACTGACGAAAAACTCCTGCGTTACGGCCTTATCGGCAGTGGCATCACCGCGATCTGCGGTTTTACCGCGGTTCTGATGGTGATTGCGGCAGGTGTTGGTCTGCGGGCCATCGTCGGCTGGCTCGACTATGGGCTTGTCGCGCTCCTTTTCTCGCTTGGGTTTCGGTATGCGTTGGCTGGCCGACCAGCATTTACGGATGCGCTGCAGTCAGAGCGTGCCCCAAGGCCCATCCCCGATGCCTGATCCGGTGCCGTCATCACAAGATCGCACTGCGCTGGTTCTTTGCGGCGGCGGCAGCCTCGGCGCGCTCGAGGTCGGCTTTGCCCGCGCTGTTTACGAGGCCGGACACCTGCCCGACATGATCCTCGGAACTTCAATTGGTGCTCTGAACGGCGCATTTCTGGCTGGTGGCGCCGATTTCCCCACCTTGGAGCGCCTCTGGCGGGGGTTCCGCCTGCGAAAGGCTGTACGCCCGAACTGGCGCTGGTTGCTACATCCCCGCGCACGCCCCGGGTTTCTTGATCTTTCGCCTATGCGCGCCATCTTGCGCCGTGAATTGCCGGTGACACGGTTCGAGGACCTGCGGGTGCCGTTCACCGTGGTGACCACGGATCTGACCTCGGGCAAGGCGTGCTACTGGCAGGATGAGGGTGACATGATCGAGCCGATTATAGCCTCGATGAGCCTGCCCGGTGTGTTCCCGCCGGTGGTGCTTGACGGTGGCCGGCATATCGACGGCGGCATCGCCGACAACGCGCCGCTTGGTCGGGCGCGCAAAACGGGGGCCACGCGTGCCTTCATGATCGAATGTAACTGCGCCAACCCTTGCGCAAAACCGCCCTCGGGTTGGTTCGGAGTCGTCGGGCGGGCATTTGAGATCACGCTGGCGCGCAAACACGCGCTAGAACTCGAACTGCATAGCGCCGCGATGGAGGTTTTTCGCGTCGTTCCTCTGCTCGACATCGCGCCGGGGCTTCTCAGTTTTGCATCGGTGGAAACGCTGATTTCGGCAGGCTATGAACAGACCAAGGCGGCGCTGGCCGACTGGCCGCAACCGGGCGCAGATGCGCGTGGGCAAGTCCATCGGTCTGCATCGCCACACCAAACAACAAAGGTATCCGTATGACACCCGCACTCGTTTTCGCCTTCACCGCCGGAGCGGTGGCCACAGTCAACCCCTGCGGTTGGGCGTTGCTGCCGGCATGGTTCGCCCGGCGGCTGAATGATGCGGGCCGCACGGCGCCGGTGTTTGCGGCCTTGCGCGCGGGCGCTCTGGCGACTGTCGGGTTTGTCGTCATCTTCGGGTTCGCCGGAGCGGCGATGGCGCTTGGCGCGGTTTGGCTGGGGCCGGT
>CAYPUW010000205.1:2043-4688 GCA_964413925.1 uncultured Rhodobacter sp.
GCCGGTCTTTCTGGCCGCGCTCGGCTTTTCGCTGACCGGGACGCCGGTTGATCTGGCGGTCAATATGCTGGCCTATGCGCTTGGCATGGGCACGGTATTGTCGACGTTGGGGATTGTGGCGGCCACGACCGGGGCGGGGGTTGGTGGTCTGTCAGAACGTGGACATGTCGTTGTGAAGAAACTCGGGGCCGTGCTTTTGCTGGCAGCCGCGAGCTATGTCATCATTTTCTGGGGCCGGGTAGCCTTTGGCGATGTCATGGTGGAAAATTCGATTGTGAACGCGGGCGAAAGAATTTCAGGTGCCGCGCGCGGCTGGCTTGGCGATAGTGCAACTCAGCTGTTGCTGGCGCTGGCCTTGGGCACGCTTTTGCTGATCGGGCTGGCTGGTTATGTCAAGAGCGTTATGCGGCTGAAAGCCGCGACCAAACCCGCTCAAAAGAACGCAGAGCAGTCATGAACAAAAGCCCCCCAGATCGCGCCCGACCGGACGAGATCGTGGCGTGGTTCGATCTTGCGGTCGTTTCCGACCCGCTGGTCGTGAACGCCCTCGGCACATTGCTCACCGATTGGCGGATGCGCAAACGCTGGGACGATCTGCCAAGCAATTTTCGCCACTTGCATCGCGTTATTTTGCAAGGTTATCTGGATACGGGCCACGCGCCGTCGCGCGAAACCCTTGGCCAAGGGTTCAAAGAAGTGGTCGGCCCGGCACTTGACGATCTGGTCGCGCGCGATCTGATCCTGCTTGATGGTGGCGAGGTCGCAGGGGCCTATCCCTTCACCTCGCGTACCTCACGGCATTCGGTCGAAATTCAGGGACGCAAGATCGCCGCAATGTGCGCCATCGACGCGCTTGGCGCTGGTGCTATGGCCGGGCAGGACGCAAATGTGCGCTCTCGTTGCGCCTGCTGCGACGCCCCGATTGAAATTGACGTGACGGGACTTGGCCTCGCCATCGGGCGCGTGCAACCGGCGGGTGCGCTGGTCTGGGCCGGGGTGGAGCCGGTCTCGGGTTGCGCTGCCGATACGCAATGCCGCACCATGCTGCTTTTTTGTGACCAAGCGCATCTTGAGGCATGGCGGTCCGCCAACGCGCCGGATGGCGAGGGCTGGCGGCTGACACCCGCGCAGGCGCTCCAACTCGGGGCGGCAATCTTCCGTCCGTTTTTGGCAACGATAACAAAGGGAAAACAAACATGAGCATTTCCAAAGATCTGATCGTGATCGGCGCTGGCATGGCCGGGATCGCTGCGGCTAACAAATGCGCCGCCGCTGGCTGGTCGGTGGCCATTGTCGACGAGCTTCCCTATGGCGGCACCTGCGCATTGCGCGGTTGTGATCCGAAAAAGATGTTGCGCCGTGGCGCCGAGATCATCGACGCTGCCACGTTGATGCGCGGACGCGGCATTCAGGCAGGCGGGCTGGCGATCGACTGGGGCGGGCTGATGGCCCACAAGCGCAGCTTTACCGATCATGTGCCCGAAAACATGGAGGCAGGGCTGAAAAAGAACGGCGTGCAAACCTTCCATGGTCACGCCCGGTTTGTGAACGAGAATACGCTGGAACTTGAAGGCGGTGAGCGGCTTCAGGGACGCAATGTCCTGATCGCCACCGGAGCCGCGCCGCGACCGCTGGGCTTTGACGGTGCCGATCTAATGATCGACAGCACGGGTTTTCTGGAGTTGAAAGAGTTGCCAAGGCGCATCCTGTTCATTGGTGGCGGCTTTATTTCCTTTGAATTTGCCCATATTGCGGTGCGGGCGGGGAGTGCTGTGACGATCCTGCACCATTCCGCGCGGATGCTTCGCCAGTTTGATCCTGATCTGGTGTCGTTGCTGGTCGAGCGCTCTCGCGCCATCGGGATCGAGATCGTCACCGACTCAGAGCCGCAATCTCTGGTGGCCACGCAGGACGGGCTGAAACTTGGTGTAACCGGACCGGACGGACAGCGCCAACTTGACACCGATCTTGTGGTGCATGGCGCAGGCAGGGATGCCGCTATCGCCCATCTTGACCTGCAAGCCGGCGGTATAGACGCCAGTCGTCAGGGCGTCACGGTGCATCCGCATTTGCAAAGCACCTCGAACGCGGCAGTTTTCGCCGCTGGCGATGCTGCGGACTCGCCCGGACAGCCACTGACGCCGGTGGCGGTATTTGAGGGCAAGATCGCGGCCTCGAATATGCTGAAAGGCAGCACCCGCACACCCGATTACACCGGCGTTCCAAGCGCTGTTTTCACGGTGCCGGAACTGGTGCGGGTCGGTCTACTTGAAGAGGAGGCAGAGGCGCAGGGGCTGGATTTTCGCGTGGCCTACACCGATACCTCGGGCTGGTTTTCGAACCGCCGCATCGGCGAAACCCATGCGGCGGTGAAGGTTTTGATCGACAACCAAACCGGAAATTTTCTGGGCGCACACATGTTTGGACCCGAATATGGCGAACTGATTAACTTCCTCGGCCTAGCCATGCGGTTGGGGCTAAAAGCGCGCGACCTTCGGGCAATGGTCAGCGCCTATCCGTCGGTAGGATCGGACCTCGGGTCGCTCCTTGGATAGCAGGATCGCTTAAGGTCCGTTTGCTGATGAGAGGTGGTTCGGGAAAACTGAACAGTTGGTATAGGTAGAAATTCCGCTCGAAATCGGCAA